>DBTL01000064.1 GCA_002307035.1 Bacteroides sp. UBA1317 | reverse complement strand
GCAAGACCATACCCTCGGCAGCCGAGTTTCGGGTAATGCTTGCGTGAGCTTTCAGATCAGGTTTATTGCTGTATTTATATCCTTTGAAGCGAGGTGTCTGCAGGATGTATTCGAGTATCCGTTTCACACAGATATTCACATCAGATTCTTTCAATGTTCCCTTTTTTACTTTATCTAAAATATCTGCAACTTGTTCTTTGTTGCCGGGCATCATCAGGTCATTGCCCGCATGAACTTGTGCTGCCGTATTGCGCATCCAAGTCCAGTCGGTCATAACAATACCCTTAAATCCCCATTCGTCACGGAGAATGGTTGTTAACAGCTCGTAATCTTCTTGCGTGTAAGTGCCGTTGATCTTGTTGTAGGATGACATGACCGTCCATGGGTGCGATTCTTTGACCGTAATTTCAAACGGCTTCAGATAGATTTCACGCAGTGCGCGTTGGGTAATACGGGCGTCATTGCGGGTGCGTAGAGTTTCTTGGTTGTTTCCGGCAAAGTGCTTGATACTTGTACCCACTCCATTGCTTTGTACGCCATTGACCATTGCGGCTGCTATCTTTCCTGCAACAAACGGGTCTTCGGAGTAGTACTCAAAATTACGTCCGCAAAGAGGATTACGGTGAATATTCATGCCTGGTGCAAGTAGCACATCACAACCGTATTCTAGTACTTCATTGCCCATCGCTTTGCCTACACTTTCTACCAACGTCGGATTCCATGTAGCTGCCAGCATAGTGGCGACAGGGAAACCGGTGCAATAATAGGTGCTTGAATCATTCGGGCGGGTTGGATTGATGCGTAATCCTGCAGGACCGTCGGCTAAGACGGTAGCGGGAATGCCTAAACGTTCGTTTGGAACAGTTGTTCCTGCGGCGCCCGGAACAATGTTCCACGTCTTACCAATGGTTGCACCTTCTCCTGAAAAGCCCTCATTGGAAGCACCAACCAAGAGGTGTGCTTTTTCTTCTAGGGTCATGGCATTAATCACTTCATCGATTGTGTTCACGCCTAACTTTTGCGCATAGCCTGAGATTGCCCAAGCCACTGCCATCATTACAATTATTCGTTTCATGGTTTTAATAAAAGAGGAGTTAGTTTTTCATTTCATTAGATTATTGATCACTCTCAAAGATAGGAATTTTCTTTTTCTCTTTTCTTTCTTTTGCATTCTAAGTTGAAATAGAATGTGTTTGATTGCGTATTACTTTGTTGCATTCGGCTTGTGTCATATCAAAAAGAGAGCACTCTCCATACAATGACGTAAATGGAGAGTGCTCTCTTTTTAATATTTGATCTTTTAATGGGCTCTGACTACATGCCGAAACTGAATTTGTCTATTGTTTCGTATATGATGCTTGCAATACCAATAGCAATGATACCTGCCAAACAAAGAATCATGCTTGCTTTGCTATAAGCATCGCTCTTGAATGCTGCAATAGGTGTTTCGTTCTTGTTAATATACATGGCTTTGACGATCAACAGGTAGTAATAGAGTGAGATAACCGTGTTGACCAAAGCGATGAATACCAATAGATGAAAACCTGATTGAAAAGCTGCCATGAAGATGAAGAATTTGCTGAAGAATCCTGCGAATGGCGGAATACCTGCCAGTGAGAATAATGCAAGAGTCATCAGAAAAGCTAACTTAGGATTGGTGAGGTATAGACCGTTATAGTCGTCCATCTCTATCTTACCACTCCGTTGCTCTACAATGGCTATGACGGTGAACACACCCAGATTAGCTACCATATAGACTAGCACATAGTAAACCAGTGCAGTCATTCCTTGTGCGCTGCCACCAATGACTCCAAGCATGATGTAGCCTGCCTGAGAGATGGCTGAAAAAGCCATGAATCGTTTCAGGTTTTGCTGACGAATGGCGAAGAGGTTGGCTATGGTGATGGAAGCAATGATGACCCAATACAACACTTCTTGCCATTGCGCTACCATCGGTGCAAACACTTTGATAAGAACTGCCATCAGCACGAAAGCAGCCGATCCTTTAGAAATCACGCTCAAGAAACTGGTTACAGCTGTTGGTGCTCCCTGATATACATCGGCTGTCCACAAGTGGAAAGGTACGAGTGAAATCTTAAAGCCCATGCCGACAAAGAAAAAGACAAATGCCATAATTTGCATTGGGTTGCCTGTGATGCTTGCGGGTATATCTTCAAAATAGAGTGTACCTACCGTGCCGTAGATCAATGAGATGCCATAGAGCAATAGTCCGCTTGAAAAGAGTGCGGTAAGGATGTATTTTGCTCCTGCTTCTGCAGAGTGGTGACGGTATTTATCGAAAGCAACCAGCGCGGCCATTGGGACAGATGCTGTTTCGAGTCCGATAAAGAACATAAGGAAGTGTCCGGCTGAAATCATGAAATACATACCGAGCAAGGTGCTCAGCGTAAGTACATAGAACTCGCCTTGCTTGATGAAGGTATCTTCGCGGGCCAACCATTCGTGGGCCAACAAGAAGACAATGATTGTACCTACGTTGAGTACGGACTTAACAATAGTCATCATCGGTAGATAGTGATACATACCTCCAAAAGCATCGGCTGCCGTACCAGGTACGAGATTGATGAGGGTATGTATAGCCATTAAGATGACAGGTAAAAGAGTGTTCAGGTGCACTTTACCGTCTTTTTTATGAGCATCCGGACTCACAAACAGGTCGGCCACAAAGATGATGACGATGACTGCTATGAGCGATAGCTCTTCTTTCATATATAAGAATTGTGAGTAATCCATATTGTTGTTTTATGATTAGACGATTACTATTATCGTATTAATTGTGAAACAACCGGCAATACGCTATCACCGATCATGTGACTGATCCAAAAAGGTGCTATACCTAATCCGGCTACACAGACAATGAGGCAGATTACGGCAAAGCGTTCGTCCCAAGTTGCATCAGTTAGTTTCAGATGTGCTTCGTTTACCGGATTACCGTAGAGAATTTTACCTACCAAACGCAAAATGTAGACTGCCGTGATAACAATAGAGGTGGTAGCCAGAATAGTCATTGTGCGGTGGAATGCATCGAAGTTTTGGAAGGAACCAACAAAGATAGTCATTTCGGCTACGAAACCGCTGAGGCCGGGTAAACCCAGATTAGCTAAACCGGCAATGACGTAACATACGCTTAAGAAAGGCATGATCTTCATCAATCCTCCAAGTTCCCGAACATCTCGGGTATGTGTTCGCCCGTAAATCATACCAATGAGGGCGAAGAAGAGGGCTGTCATCAACCCGTGACTAAGCATCTGAAGTACAGCACCTGTAGAAGCTGTTTGATTCATCATCAGAATGGCGAAAAGTACCAATCCACAGTGACTTACAGATGAATAGGCGTTGATGTATTTCAAGTCTGTCTGCACACAAGCGCTAAAGGCTCCGTACACCACACTAATTCCGGTTAAGATAAGGAATATCCAGCTTAGCTCTTTAGCAGCATCGGGCATCAGATACATGGCTATGCGGAAACATCCATATCCACCAAGTTTCATCAATACACCGGCGTGAAGCATAGATACAGCTGTTGGGGCTGAAGCATGACCGTCGGGACTCCATGTATGGAATGGGAACAAAGCACCCAGTACGCCAAAGCCTAAAAAGGTAAGAGGAAACCAGATACATTGTTGGGCAAATGGTATGTTGTGCAGCTTGGCGATTTCTAAAAGGTTCATTGTTGTGGCGCCACTACCGAAGTAGATACCCAAAATGCCTACCAGTAGAAAAGCGGAACCACCCATAAGCATCAGTGTTAGCTTCATTGCCGCATATTCTTTGCGTCCGCTGCCCCATACTCCAATAAGTAGGTACATCGGTATCAGTGCTATTTCGTAGAACATGAACATGGTGAACAGGTCAACACAGATGAAGAATCCGAAAACACCCATGCTAAGCAGAGTGAACCAAAGGAAGTATTCCTTGGTTTGGAGTTTCATCTGCCACGAAGCAAATGTTCCGGTAAATACGATGATGGCACTAAGTAACAGCATGGCTACCGAAATTCCATCGACTCCTACAGAGTAAGCTATATGGAGCGGAGCATACCACATCGTATCGGCACGAAATAACATCTCGGCAGTGTTGCCGGCTCCACGTTCATTGAGATACATGCAGGTAAGGGCAATAGCCAAACCTAACAATATCGTACTACCTGTAACCATCACGCCTCTGATGGCTTTAATGCCTTTCGACATCCAAAGCCCGGCGAGCATAAGTAAAGGGACTAGTACGAATAAGGATAAGAAGTTCATATCATTTAATGCTTTAGAATGTCAATAATAGGGTTACAATCAGTGCCAGCGTACCAAGCAGGAACACAAATGCATATTGTTGCACTTGGCCGCTTTGCAAATCGCGTATCTCATCGCTCATAGCATGTGTACCCCAGGCAAGGAAGTCGAAGAAGCCATCAACAACGTGACGGTCGAACCATGCGATAGGAGTAGAGATGCAACGGAAAATAATCTTATGGGTGACGAACTGGTATACTTCGTCAATATAAAAGCGGTGAGAGGCTGCGTTGTGCAGGCGGGCAAAACGTTTGCCCAACATGTCGGCTACAGGTTGCGTCGGGCGCATATAGATCCAAGTAGCTAATGATATGGAGATGATGGCTATCACTACACTCGTGATGGCTACCGTAGCATCCAAATGAATGTGGTAGGCTTCTCCATTACTGCTTACAAGCGTTCCGAATGGAATGAATCCGGCTACACAAGTTATGGCGGCTAAAAACATCAACGGGAAGGTCATAGCCAAAGGACTTTCGTGCGGCGTGTGAGCGTCATGTAATTCCTTATTCTCTTTTCCCCAAAATATGCCGTAATATAGGCGGAACATGTAAAATGCTGTCATGGCGGCAATGATTGTCATTACCCAACCCATTATCGGACTATATTCAAAGCAAGCGGCAAGGATCTCATCTTTCGAGAAGAATCCAGAAAAAGGAGGTATACCGGCTATAGCAAGACAAGCAATGAGGAAAGTGATATGCGTGATAGGCATATACTTTCTCAATCCGCCCATCGCACTCATTTCATTGCTGTGTACGGCATGAATGATGCTACCTGCGCCTAAGAAGAGTAATGCTTTAAACATGGCATGAGTAAAGAGGTGGAACATGGAGGCCATGTAACCTAGTCCGCCTTCGTGTGGATTCATGCTGGTACATACACCCAAAGCAACAATCATGAAACCGATCTGTGAGATGGTAGAGAAAGCGAGTACTCGCTTAATGTCTGTTTGCACACAAGCGATGCTTGCTGCAAAGAAGGCAGTAAATGCACCTACCCAACCAATTATGTGAAGTACATCAGGAGCATATGCGATGAATAAAGGAAACATGCGTGCTACAAGGTAAACACCTGCCACAACCATGGTTGCGGCATGGATGAGTGCACTGACCGGAGTCGGACCTTCCATTGCATCGGGCAACCAAATATGTAAAGGGAACATGGCACTTTTACCTGCACCTCCCACAAACATCAGCCCCAGTGCTAATGGTAACATGGCTGCACCACCGGTTACCAGTGACATTGCGTCAGGAGTAAAGCTAAACGTTCCGCCATAGTATCCGTATAAGAGGATTCCGATGAGGAATCCAAGATCGGCAAAACGGGTAACGATAAATGCTTTTTTACTTGCTGCAACCGCAGATGCTTTGGTGTAGTAGAATCCGATTAGTAAGTAAGAACTTACTCCTACTAGTTCCCAGAACAGATACATCTGAAAGATGTTGGTTGCTACTACCAAGCCAAGCATGGACATCGTGAACAATGACAGAAAGGCATAGTAACGTTGGAAGCCTTTTTCTCCTTTCATGTAACTGAAAGAGTAGAGATGTACCATTAATGAGACGGTAGAAATTACCACCAGCATCATTACTGAGATAGGGTCGAGCATGATGCCCAAGTCGAAATGCAACGTTTCAGTAAAAGGAAGCCAGGTGAAGTTGTATGGCATCAAGGTAGCATATGTTCCTTCGGCAGTACGTGGAGCAGTGAAATAGAACCACGCAGTAAGATAACTCAGCAGAGTGACCAGGCTCAAAGAAAGGGTACCTAGCCTGCCTGCGTCTACCGGCTTAAACCATTTACCTCCGATCCCTAATATCAGGAACGAGAGCATCGGAAGTATAAGTATCAATATTGTAAAATCCATTGTTATGAGTTTATTCTGTTATAGATTACCATTTCATTTCATTCAAGTTCTTCACTTGTATGTTGCGGATATTGCGGTAGATATTAATCATAATAGCAATAGCCACTGCTGTTTCTGCTGCGGATATGGCAATAGAGAACAAAGCGAAAAAATGTCCTTCTAAGCCCGTAGGAAACAAAAAACGGTTGAATACGGCAAAGTTAATGTCCGTGGCATTCAGAATCAGCTCTATAGAGATCAAAATAGCAAGTGTATTCCGACGGGTAAAGAATCCGTAGATTCCTGCAAAGAACATGATAGCCGATACTATCAGGTAATATTCCATGTGTATTGTCATAATCTTATCGTTTACGTGCAATTAATAATCCACCTACGATACATGCCAGTAAGAGAATGCTGACAGCTTCAAAGGGTAATACATATCCGTATTTATCGCTACCCAAAAGTGCGTGACCGATGGTCTTTATGTTTGTCTCTATCGGTTCCGGATCTGTGATAGTAGTAAACTTATGTGTAAGCGTAATGAATAGGACTATAGCTGCACCGCCAATCGTTGCACCTAAGCCGGCAATCAACTTGCTGCGTTTCAACTTTTCGGCGCGGTCTCCATCTCCACTGGTGAGCAGAATGGAGAATACGTAGAGAACGACAATACCTCCGGCATAAACCATGATTTGCACAGATCCTAAAAAGGTGTATCCAAGCAAAAAATAAATACCTGCGGTTCCAAATAGCACAAAGAGCAAATAGGTCGCCGAACGCACGATGTGACGGGTACATACCGTCATCACTGAGAATACGGAGATAAATATTGCCAGTGCGTAGAATATAATTGTTTCAAAAGTGAGTTCCATATCTTATTTCTTTTCTATTACTTTACTACCTTCGTGGTTCAATGTATGTATTAGCTTATCACGATTGAACACAGCATGCTCAAATGTTTGGTCGAAAGTGATGGCATCGTGTGGACAGGCATTGACACAAAGTTCGCAGAAGATGCAAGAACCTAAGTCGTACTTGTAGGTTTTAAGTATCTTCTTCTTTTTTCCTTCCTCAGTTTCAATCGTTTCACTGATGATCTCAATCGTATCATTGGGGCAAACATTTTGGCAGATACCACAAGATACGCACCGATGCTCGTTGTTTTCATTATGCGGCATAATTAGTTCACCACGGAAACGGTCGAACATCTTTAACTCTGCACGATTTTCAGGATATTGTTCTGTAGTCTTTGCACGAAAGAATACTGTAATGGTGGTTTTCATTCCCGTTAATAGGGTACCTATACCGTTTAGAAGACCGCCCAAATAACTATTTTCGTTTTTCATTCTTCTTTTCTCCATTTAAAAGTGCAGCCCGAAGACCACTATTAATACCATAATTACAAGGTTTACCATGCTAATAGGCACTAAGTACTTCCATTCGAGTTTTAGTATCTGGTCGATACGCAAACGAGGGAACGTCCACTTGATCCACATAAGCAAGAACACCACGAAGAATGCTTTTCCAAAGAACCAGATAAAACCGGGAATATAGTCCATTACGGTATTGAAACTATCTAATCCAACAACGTGAAAGGGCATCCAACCTCCAAGGAAGATGGTTGCTGCTACGGATGCTACGATGAACATATTCAGGTATTCTGCCAAATAGAAGAAGCCGAAGTGCATACCACTATACTCTGTATGATATCCGGCTGTTAGTTCACTCTCTGCTTCCGGAAGGTCGAATGGACCACGGTTTGTTTCCGCATTTCCGGCAATGAGGTAGATCACGAAAGCAATCAGCGCAGGAATGTGACCTTTGAAGATGAACCAGCCATCAGCTTGTCCCTCTACGATCTCAGAGAATTGCATGGTACCCATGAGTACAACCATCGTCAGGATGGATAACCCCACAGACAGTTCATAACTAATGATTTGTGCTCCGCTTCGCATGGCTCCGATAAGGGAAAACTTATTGTTACTTCCCCAGCCGGCGAGCAAAATACCCACCACGCCAATGGATGATGCTGCTAGCAAAAAGAACACGCCTACATTAAAATCTAAAACTCCCATTCCTTTATTAATAGGAATGCACGAAAAAGCTAAAATAGAAGCGATGATAACCATGTATGGGGCCAACTCATACAGAAACCTATCAGAATGCTTCAAAGAGATAATTTCTTTGATTAACATTTTGATAACATCGGCAAAAACCTGCATGCTTCCCCATTTTCCTACACGATTGGGGCCAAGGCGACATTGAAAGAATGCACATACCTTGCGCTCCATATAAATAAGTATAATAGCAAGTATGGCATACATGAGAATGATGCATACACCTATTACTACACACTCTATAAATACAGCCAATCCTTCCGGCATAAGGGAAGTAAGCATTTGGTGTATCCAGTTAGTTACTATACTAAAATCGAACATATGATTGATTTATAATTTGCAATTTATCATATAGAATCTTACCTGTCAATGTCAGGCACTACATAGTCTAATGTTCCTCCAATAGCTATCAGGTCAGCTATTTTGCTTCCACGGCTGATGGTGTCAACTACAGAAACAAGCGGCAACCCTGTGCTACGGAAGTGAACTCGATATGGATTTTTCTCTCCATGGCTTTCTATGAACACTCCAAACTCTCCACGGCTACCTTCTACGGCAGCATAGTAGGAACCTTCGGGAACCCTGATGATTGGTTTCATTTTTTCTTGATAGCTTCCTTCAGGGATGTTATCTATGAGTTGCTCAATGATGCACAACGATTCCATGATTTCGTCCATACGTACCATGTAGCGGGCAAAACAATCTCCTTCAGTATAGATTATTTCTTTGAAGTCAACCTTGTCATATACTCCATAAGGGATACGCTTGCGTACATCGCACGCCCAGCCAGAAGCACGTCCTGTTCCACCGGTAGCTCCAAAAGAAATAGCATCTTCACGGCTTAGCACTCCAACCCCTTTCAAGCGTTGATGAGCAATGATGTTGCCGGTAAATACTTCGTGGTATTCATGAATGATTCCTCGCATATAAGGAATAAATTCTTTCACTCTACGTATAAAGTTGGGATGAAGATCCCACTGCACACCTCCGATTGTGTTGTAGTTCATTGTGAGGCGTCCGCCACAAGTCTCTTCAAAGATATCAAGTATCTTTTCTCTGTCGCGGAATCCATAAAAGAAAGCAGTTAGAGCTCCAAGGTCCATGCAGAGGCAAGAATAGAATAACAGGTGAGAGTCAATACGTTGCAGTTCATCCATGATAGTACGGATGTATTGTACGCGTTCTGATACTTCAACGCCCATTGCTTTTTCGATGCACATACACAATGCATGACGATTCTGGTGTGCACCTAAATAATCCAAACGATCGGTCAATGCTAACGTTTGGGGGTATGTAAGGCTTTCGCACATCTTTTCTATGCCACGATGTATATAGCCACAGTTGGCGTCTAGTTTCTTAATGGTTTCTCCTTCCAGAGATACGCGGAAGCGAAGAACTCCATGGGTAGCCGGATGCTGAGGGCCGATATTGATTACGTACTCTCTGTCGTCGAAGATAACGTTCTCTTGATCTTCCAAGGTACCATCTGAGTTGAGCTTTAACTCGGTGGTCGAATCAATCGTTTCCTCATTATTCATTCGCAGCGGATTACGCTCATCCATAGGATCATCGTCTTTACGCATTGGATAACCTACCCAGTCGTTACGTAGGTATAGACGGCGCATGTCAGGATGGTTAATGAAGCGTATGCCGTAGAAGTCGTATACTTCACGTTCGTTTAATTCAGCGGCTTTCCATATATCGGAAACTGTAGGTAGTTCCGGATTTTCCCTATTGTTAGTAGATGTCTTGATAACCATCTTCTCACCAGTGACGGTTGACTCCAAGTGATAGATAACTCCTAAACTTTCTCCCCAGTCCATGCCGGTGAGGCTTTCCAGAAAATCCATTTGTTTTTCGGTGCGTAGTTTCAGTACTTCGTCACGAAACCTCTCTAACGGTATTTCTATGATCTCATTCATCTCTTTTCTCTTTTTTGTTTACGCCTCCAAAGAACTTCTCAATCTTTACCTTGCGTTGTAATTGCATCAATCCGTAGTAGAATGCTTCCGGTCTTGGAGGGCATCCGGGAATAAATACGTCAACAGGTATAATTTTATCCACTCCGTTTAATACATGATATGATTTTTTAAAAGGACCTCCGCTCACGGCACATCCACCTACGGCTACTACGTATTTTGGATCGGCCATCTGATCGTAAAGACGTTTCAATACTGGAGCCATCTTATTGGTGATGGTTCCGCAAACCATAATCATATCTGCTTGGCGGGGGCTGGCGCGGGCAACTTCAAACCCAAAGCGGGCCATATCATAGCGAGCAGCTCCTAATGACATGAATTCAATTCCGCAACAGCTTGTTGCAAATGTCAGTGGCCACAATGAATTACTGCGTCCCCAATTGATGAGATCATCCATTGCTCCTACAAAAACACTAGCTCCACCTTCATTGAGCTCTTTAATAATTTTCTCCAAAGACTCATTGTCGCTGAACTCTTCGTAAGGAATTGATTTTATTTTCGGCTTTTTCATTTCCATTCTAATGCTCCTTTCCTCCAGGCATAGGCTAGACCCAGAACTAAAATAACTAAGAAGAAGAGAATACTAACAAGTCCGGCTACTCCTAAATCCCTGACAATAACTGCCCATGGAAATAGAAAGACTGTCTCTACATCGAACATCAAAAACAAGATGGCAAACAAATAGTAGCCTACACGAAATTGCATCCATGATTTGCCACGTGTAGGAATGCCACATTCGTACGGCTCTTCTTTTTGAGGATTGTAGGAGCGCGGAGATATAGCTTTTGCTATAATCAACGCTGCAGCAACCAAGGTTACTGCCGTTAATAGAACGACGACTAATAACACAAAATTCATAATCCAATATCATTTAGATTAAATACTATTAATGAACGGACTATCACCTTAATAATTATTTAGATGATAACTCCACGGTAACGACAGTGTAAAATAAGAGAAAATTAAGTGATGATTTTTCGCAGACCAAAAACATAGTAGCTCACAGGGTTCATGGAACTATGAGATAGTGGATGGAACGTAACACTAAAGGATGCTAAGTGAATAGCACTATGTGTACGAAAGAATCCTATAAGTCGGTGGTAGCTTTTACTGGTAGGAGTATGGGAGAAATCGAGATGGGCAACTTCACATGCCAATTCGGCATAATAATAGCAAAACTCTTGTAGAGATAAGTTGAGTATTTGCTTTTGAGAGATGAAGTAACCAGGGTCGCTTTGGGGTGCGGTATATAGTGTCTCAGATGCTTTCATAGCTCCCATCATGGTGGCATGAAGCATCACGGTAAATGCGATTAAGACACTGTATTTAAGGAATTTTTTCATATTACCCTCTTGCGGGTGCAAATATATAACTTAATTTCCTCTCTTTTGCAATCTCTATGTGACAAAAAGGTTTTTTTAGCACACTTTGTATCTTTCATCAATTTTTCTTCCAAAATCCAGGGGTAAAAATCAATAATATAGTGAATATCTCGAGACGACCGATTAACATCAGAAAAGACAATAGCCATTTGGAAGCATCCGGTAAATGATTCCAGCTATATGCAGGACCGCATGTACCTAAACCTGGTCCAACTCCACCCATGCTTGATACTACCGTACCAAAAGATTCTATATATCCTACACCTAATGCCATCATGATGATCCATCCAATGACCAATACGGTAATATATAACAAGGTAAAAGCAAGAATGGCATTTTTAACCGATGGAGATATAACCTGCTTGTTAACACGAATTGGAAGCACGGCATTTGGATGAATTAAACGTTTGAATTCATTTTTTATGATTCTTACTAATATTAGGATACGTATGTCTTTTAATCCTCCACTGGTTGAACCGGCGCATCCACCAATAATCATTGTAATGGCAAGCATTGCCCATAAAAAAGGTTCCCACGTCATATAATCGGCCGTGACATATCCGGTTGTGGAATGTAGTGAGGCTACTTGGAATAATGCTTTTCTGAATGATTCTTCAATTCCCATGGAAGAAGTACGTGTCAGCGTAAATGCGATGATGGCGGTGAAAATAGCGATAGACCAGATATACCATTTCATCTCCTCGTCACTGAAAAATTTCTTTATTTTACCTTTTGCGCAAAAGAAATAAAGAGTAAAATTGAGTCCCGACAAGATCATAAAGAGTGAAATGATGTATTCTATATAAGGAGAATTGTAATAGGCTATACTTGCTTGCTTGGTGGAATATCCTCCGGTAGCGGTGGTCGTAAATGAGTGACAAACGGCATCAAATAGACTCATCCCGCCAAACATGAGTAATATCGTTTCACTAATTGTTAATACGAGGTAAACAATCCATAGTAATTTTGCTGTGACTCCGATGCGGGGGTGTATCTTGTCGTGCGTGGGGCCGGTCGCTTCTGCTGCAAAAAGTTGCATACTTCCTACTCCAAAGATAGGAAGAATAGCGATGGTAAAGAAAACAATGCCCAAGCCTCCAATCCATTGCGTCATGCTTCGCCAGAACAACAGTCCGTGAGGTAATGCCTCTATATTGTCTAATATGCTGGCACCTGTGGTGGTAAAACCGGACATTGTCTCAAAGAAAGCATTAGTAACGTTAGGAATGTATCCGCTGAGATAGAAGGGTAGCATGCCAAAGATACTGAATATTACCCACACAATACTAACGATGATATAACCGTCTCTACGACTTAGTTTCTTTTCCGCATTTTTACCTAATAGCATAAGAAATAATCCCGTAACGGCGGTAATGGCAGCTGTAATAAGAAAACTCTCCAAATCATTCTCCTGATAACAGAGAGAAACGCCTATGCAAGACAATAGCATCGCTGTCTCAATCAAAATCAAGAATCCCATGATTCTATAAATCATCTTTCTGTTTATCATTTCAGACGTTAATTAAAGAACTTCTCTATTTTCTTTATCATCATATTCAGGCAGAATACCACTACATGATCACCGGCACGTATCAGCGTATCTCCCGTAACAACAACTCCTTCTCCATTTCTGATTAATCCGCCAATGGTGGCTCCCTTGGGTAACCCAAGGTCTTTAACCAGATGTTTAGCTACTTTAGAATCGGACTTAACGGTAAATTCGGCCACTTCGGCATTGGCAAAGGTTAAACTTTTTACATTTGAAACATCGGCATCGAGCATCATTTGGTAAATATGGCTGGCAGCAATCATTTTTTTGTTGATGACTGTCCCGATATCCAGACTTTCGGCCATGCTGATGTAGTCTATGTTTTCCACTTCGGCTACAGTTTTGCTTACTCCCATTCGCTTGGCTGCCAAGCATGCCAGAATATTTGTCTCTGAATTTCCTGTTAGTGCGACAAAAGCTTCGGTGTTTTTCATACCTTCTTCTGTTAGCAGGTCCATGTCGCGCCCATCGCCATTAATGATCATGACTTTGTCATCTAAAAGTTCCGTTAGCCGATTACAACGGTTCACGTCATGCTCCACTATTTTTACTTGCATATAGTCGGGCACATATTGTGCAGTACGAACAGCAATGCGGCTCCCCCCCATAATCATGACTTTACGTACGTCAGCATAATCTTCTTTTCCTGCTATTTTCCGGATATAGGGAATATACTTTTTGATGGTGGTGAAGTACACAATGTCGTATAGTTTGATTACGTCGTTACCTCGGGGGATGATTGTTTCGTTGCCTCGCTTGATCGCTACAATGTGATAGGGCGTATTTGTACCACCCAACTCTTGAAGAGGAATGTTGAGAATCTCTGCACTCTCTCTCATCTTGGTACCTAATAGGATAAGGGCTCCTCCACAAAATTCCCACCATTGACGAATCCAGCTCATCCGCATAGATGATACGATTTCTTTAGCGGCCAGCATTTCTGGATAGATAAGCGAGTCTACTCCCAATTTTTTAAAGAATTCTTTGTTTTTAGGCAATAGATATTCGTAATTATCAATTCGGGCTACCGTCTTTTTTGCTCCCAAATTACTTGCTATCATGCAAGCTGTCATGTTCCTGCTTTCGTCGGGAGTTACGGCTATGAACAGATCTGCATCTTTCGCACCAACTTCTTTGAGGCCGGAGATGGAGGAAGGAGAAGCGCAAACGGTCATCAAGTCAAAGTTAGAACTTAATGTGCTCAACTTCTCTTCACTGTCGTCTATTAAGATAATATCCTGTCTCTCGCGGGATAATAATTTGGCTAAATGCGTGCCTACAGCTCCGGCACCGGCAATAATTATTTTCATCTTCTATATGCATTTGCCAATACAAGTTTTGATTGTTTGGCTTGTGGCTATTGTTGTTATATCGTTTTTTTTATTCCGTTTCATGGGCGTTCAGATGCATAATTGCCTGATAAATGCTGGTTGCATCTAGGCCGCAGAGTTGATGCAGCTCGGCTATGCTTCCGTGTTGGATGAATTTATCCGGTAGTCCCATGCGTACTACTTTTGGATAATAGTTGTTATCGGATAGAAATTCGAGAATGGCGCTGCCCATGCCACCTTGAATAACTCCGTCTTCAATGGTTAGTATTTTTTTGAACTTGCTTCCTATCTCATGTAGCATGTTCGCATCTAGAGGCTTCAAAAAACGTACGTCATAATGGGCAATAGAGATGTTCTCTTTGGTAGCGGCTTCAATTGCCTCTGCTGCTGTATTGCCTATAGGGCCTATGGTTAGTACTGCGATTTCCTCTCCGTTCTTTATCTTGCGACCGGTGCCTACTTCTATTTCTTCAAATGGGCATTGCCAATCAACCAGCGATCCTCTTCCTTTGGGGTAGCGAATGACAAACGGGCCTTTATCGGGTAGCTGAGCTGTGTACATCATTTTTCTCAGTTCATGTTCATTCATGGGTGATGCAATGGTGAGATGGGGAATTGGTCTTAAATAAGCTAAGTCGAACGCACCGTGGTGAGTGGGACCATCTTCTCCTACCAATCCTGCTCGGTCAAGACAAAAGATTACATTCAAATTTTGGATAGCCACGTCGTGGATGATATTATCGTAGGCTCGTTGCATGAATGAAGAGTAGATGTTGCAAAATGGCATCAATCCTTCTTTAGCCATTCCTCCAGAGAAAGTCACTGCATGTCCTTCGGCAATGCCTACGTCAAAGGCTCTATCGGGCATTTTGTCCATCAGTATATTCATCGAACAGCCTGTAGGCATGGCAGGAGTAACTCCTATAATCTTTTTATTGTTTTTGGCCAGTTCTACCAGAGTATTGCCAAATACATCTTGAAAGAGTGGGGGAAGGTCATCTGTGTTTGCGGTAATTCGTATGCCGGTTTCCGGATTGAACTTTCCCGGAGCATGCCATAGTGTGGCTTGTTTCTCTGCGGGTTCAAATCCTTTTCCTTTGATGGTGTGCAGATGAAGTATTTTAGGCCCCTGCATGTTTTTTATATCTCGCAATATACGTGAGATGTTTTTTACGTCGTGCCCGTCAATTGGGCCAAAGTAACGGATGTTCATCCCTTCAAAGATATTTTGTTGTTGGGCTAACATCGACTTCACGCTATTGGCAAAGCGTATGAGACTTTTGCGTCTACTCTCGTTTAAAACTCCCATCTTAAATAGTATCTTGGATGCTTCGAAGCGAAGGCGATTATAGCGATTTGAAGTCGTCAGGTTGACTAAATATTGTTTCATCCCGCCCACACTGCGGTCGATGGACATATCATTGTCGTTGAGAATAATCAAGAGGTTATTCGGAGTTCCAGACGCATTGTTTAAGCCTTCGAAGGCCAGTCCGCCACTCATGGATCCATCACCTATCACAGCTACCACGTGCCGATCTTTTTCTCCTTTTTTGTTAGCTGCTACTGCCATTCCTAATGCAGCTGAAATAGAATTTGAAGCATGTCCGCAGGTAAAGGTGTCATATTCACTTTCTTCAGGAGAGGGGAAAGGACGTATGCCATTCATCTTTCTGTTGGTAAAGAAGGATTTACGCCTTCCTGTTAGTATTTTGTGGACGTAAGCTTGATGCCCAACATCCCACACAATGCGGTCGTAGGGCGTATTATAAACATAATGTAATGCTACGGTAAGTTCTACCACACCCAAGTTGGCCGCAAAATGGCCAGGGTTGCAGGATAATTCTTCTATAATGTCTTGCCTCAGCTCTTTACATACTTCGGGAAGCTGATCAATGCTTAGTTTTCGCAAGTCTTCCGGATATGAAATATTGTTTAGCAGGGTATATATGAATTCGTTTTTCATTGTTTGGGCAAATTTATTGCAAAATTAGTATAAATAAGCTGAAGTGTTTGTTTTTCAATCGGAATTTTGTGAAGACTTGACTATCTTAATGAATCTCTTATTGTTTTTAGGATTATTTCTGTATGTTTGTGCTTACTTAAACTGATAAAGCGATGGATTTTAGGACAGCCATAGAGTTTCCGAAACAGAATTTTTTCATTGATCATTCTCACAAAGGTTTGCTAATGGGTTCTTGCTTTGCCGAGAACATTGGGACTTTTATGGTACAAAACAAATTTGCTTGTCAGGTCAATCCTTACGGCATACTTTATAATCCATTGTCTGTTTCCAAAGCTTTGCATGAGATGATTGCCGGTAAACAATATACTTCCCAAAATTTACTTTTCTATCGTGATTGTTTTCATAGTTACATGCACCACGGCTCGTTTTCTGATTCGACTCAGGATCAGTGTTTAAAGCGTATAAACAATCGTTTGGATGAAGCTCATGAAGCAATTATTCAGTTGGACTATTTGATCATTACTTTCGGCACAGCTTGGGTTTATACGTTAAAGGAGACAGGGCAGGTTGTTTCCAATTGCCATAAGCTTCCGGCGAATCATTTTTTGCGTTCCATGCTTACGGTAGAGAATATTGTTGCCGATTACACTTCTCTCATTCGCACTCTTCTTCAGCAACGACCTTGCTTAAAGATTATTTTAACTGTTAGTCCCATCCGCCATCTCAAAGATGGGTTACATGCTAATCAGATAAGTAAAGCGACCCTGCTTTTGGCCATTGATCGTTTGCAAGAAGCTTTTCCTGAATCCGTTTTTTACTTTCCCGCATATGAAATCGTGATGGATGATCTTCGCGATTATCGATTCTATGCAGATGATATGCTTCATCCTTCATCAAAGGCTATTCAATATATTTGGGAGAATTTTGGTACTCTCTATTTTTCAAGAAAAACCAAACAAATAATGAAGGAATGCGATGATATTCATAAAGCATTGACACATAAACCATTCCGAAAAGAGTCCGAAGAATATAAACGATTTTTAGGACAAATAGTGTTAAAGATAAATCAACTTAAGGAAAAATACCCGTACTTAGATGTACAAAAAGAAATAGAACAATGTCATATACAATTAAATCAATAGCAAAACAAATAGGTGCTAAGCGTTTAGGTAATTTAGATACTAAGATTGATTGGTTACTTACTGATAGCCGGTCGTTGTGTTTTCCAGAAGAGACTCTCTTTTTTGCTTTGCCTACGAAAAGAAATGATGGATCAAAGTACATTCCTGATCTGTATGCCCGTGGCGTTCGGAATTTTGTTGTAAGTGCCGAACTCAATGATAATAAGACTTATGATAACTGTAATTTTCTGTTGGTTCCCAATCCGCTCAAAGCATTGCAAAAGTTGGCCGAACACCATCGAGAACAGTTCCAGATTCCTGTAATTGGTATCACGGGTAGTAATGGCAAAACGATAGTAAAAGAATGGTTGCATCAGTTGCTCAGCCCTGAGCGCAACATCGTTCGTTCACCCAGAAGCTATAACTCTCAGATCGGAGTACCTATATCTGTGTGGCAGATGAATGAAACCTCCGAACTTGGTATCTTTGAGGCAGGTATTTCTGAGACAGGAGAGATGCGCTCTTTACAGAGCATCATTAAGCCTACCATTGGAGTGCTCACTAATATTGGTGGCGCTCATCAAGAGAACTTCTTTTCACTTCAGGAAAAGTGCATGGAGAAGTTGCTACTTTTTAAAGATAGTGAAGTCATTATCTATAATGGTGACAATGAGTTGATCAGTAATTGCGTTGCCAAATCAATGTTTACTGCTCGTGAAATAGCATGGTCGTGCAAAGACATGGAGAGACCTCTATATATTAGTGGTATAAAGAAAGAAAGTGAGTTTACCACCATTTCTTATCGTTATCTTGAGATGGACAATACCTTTCGTATACCTTTTATTGATGATGCGTCTATAGAGAATTCACTTAACTGTCTTGCCGTATGTCTTTATCTGATGCTCTCCCCTGAACAAATCACCGAACGGATGTCGCATCTGGAGCCTATAGCGATGCGTCTGGAAGTGAAAGAAGGAAAGAATAATTGTGTGCTTATCAATGATAGTTATAATTCGGACTTAGCGTCTCTGGATATAGCACTCGATTTTCTCTATCGACGTTCTTTGGCGAAAGGATTAAAGCGTACGTTGATTCTTTCAGATCTTTTGGAAACAGGTCAAAGTACTACTACACTTTATCGGAAAGTAGCCCAACTTGTACATAGCCGGGGAATAGAAAAGATTATTGGTGTGGGCAACGAAATTTCATCTTGTGCTTCTCGCTTTGATATTGAAAAGTATTTCTTTCCAAATACAGAGGCATTACAGACATCTGATATTTTTAAACAACTCAGGAATGAGATTATTCTCGTTAAAGGATCTCGGAGTTTTGGGTTTGATATCGTTTCTGAAGGTTTGGAGTTAAAGGTGCATGAGACCATTCTGGAAATCAATCTGAATGCGTTGATTAATAATCTGAATTACTACCGAAGCAAGCTGAAGCCCGAAACGAAGATGGTTTGTATGGTCAAGGCATTTGCTTATGGAGCCGGTTCATACGAAATAGCTAAGACTCTTCAGGAACATCGAGTTGATTATTTGGCTGTGGCTGTGGCTGACGAAGGCTCCGACTTACGCAAAGCCGGTATTACGGGATCTATTATCATCATGAATCCTGAAATGACCGCATTCAAAACCTTGTTTGATTATAAACTAGAGCCTGAAGTTTATAGCTTTCATCTTCTGGATGCTCTCATTAAAGAAGCCGAGAAAGAGGGAATTACTAATTTCCCTATTCATATAAAGTTGGATACCGGTATGCATCGCTTGGGATTTGCTATTGAAGAAGTTCCGGCTCTTATCAAACGCTTGAAAGCACAAAATGCAGTGATACCACGTTCAGTCTTCTCTCACATGGTGGGAAGTGACAGTGATCAGTTTGATGCCTTTACCCGTCGCCAAATTGAAATATTTGATAAAGCTTCGACAGAGTTACAAGCTTCGTTTCCTCATAAAATTCTCCGTCATATCTGTAACTCAGCGGGCATCGAACGCTTTCCTGAAGCACAACTCGATATGGTAAGACTTGGCATAGGCCTTTACGGGGTCAGTCCGATAGATAACTCTATTATATATAATGTAAGTACACTAAAGACAACCATCCTTCAAATTCGTAATGTGTCGGCTGAGGATACGGTGGGCTATAGCAGAAAAGGACATCTGACGCGTGACTCCCGCATTGCTGCCATACCTATAGGTTATGCCGATGGCTTGAATAGACATTTGGGTAATGGGAAAGGCTATTGCTTAGTGAATGGCAAGAAAGCTTTCTACGTGGGTAACATTTGCATGGATGTATGCATGATAGATGTGACAGGTATTGACTGCAAAGAAGGCGATAAAGTGATTATCTTTGGAGACGATTTGCCAATAACCGTACTGTCGGATATGCTTGAGACCATTCCTTATGAAGTGCTGACTAGTGTTTCTACTCGTGTAAAGAGAATCTATTTTCAAGATTGATCTGACAAAAAGAGACTAAAAAGAGGAAACCTTTGGCTGCGTGCTGACTTTTGTTTAGTTTTGTATGCACTATTTAATTAATTACCTAATTATCATACTTATGGTTAACCATTTATTATTAGGCTTTCTGCCCAGTGGATCAGAGTTTATTATTCTGGCATTGCTTATACTTTTGTTGTTTGGAGGGAAAAAAATTCCTGAACTAATGAAAGGCCTTGGTAAAGGTGTGAAAAGCTTCAAAGAAGGAGTAAACGAAGCCAAAGACGAAATAAACAAAGCCAAGGATGAGGTTGAAAAACCATCTGAAACAAACGAGAAGAAAGAGTAGCAATGGCCGAAATGACCTTCTGGGATCATTTGGACGAGTTGCGCAAAGTCCTTTTTCGTATTTTCGGAGTTTGGTTTGTGCTAGCTGTGGGCTATTTCATTGCAATGCCCTGGCTGTTCGACCATGTAATACTTGCGCCTTGTCACAATGATTTTGTGTTCTATTCGCTGTTACGATCCATGGGAGAATCGTTGCAGTTGACTGATGATTTCTTCACGAAGGAATTTTCAGTTAAACTTATTAATATCAATCTGGCTGCTCCCTTTTTCATTCACATGTCTACTGCATTTTGGATGTCAGTAGTAACAGCTATGCCCTATCTCTTTTTTGAAATATGGAATTTTATTCGTCCGGCATTGTATCCCAACGAACAAAAAGGAGTGAAGAGGGCCTTATGTGTTGGTACGGTCATGTTTTTTATTGGAGTACTTGTGGGCTATTTCATGGTTTATCCACTTACGTTACGCTTTCTTTCTACTTACGAACTTAGTGCGGAGATTGAGAATCGTATCTCTTTAAACTCTTACATCGATAATTTCATGGTTCTGGTACTGTGCATGGGGTTAGCTTTCGAACTACCTCTTGTTGCATGGCTACTATCACTGATGGGCGTTGTCAATAAGGCTTTTTTGCGTAAGTACCGTAAACATGCTATTGTCATTATTGTGGCTGTTGCAGCCATCATTACTCCTACGGGAGATCCTTTCACCTTGAGCGTGGTTGCTATTCCCCTTTGCCTTTTATATGAATTGAGCATTTTGTTGATTAAAGAAAAGAAAGTTGTAAGTTAGCAACTTAGGACAAGTCGTGTATATCGTTTGTCGTTACCTTTGCAGAGTGAAAATAACCAAAAAGTATGCAACAAAGAACATCGACAAGAGACGAATACCTGAAATGTGTAAATGTGGTAGTTGAATATATCAACAACCATCTGGGGGAGGAAATAGATTTAAGCTCTTTGGCAGAAATGTCCAACTTCTCTCCCTTTCATTTTCATCGGATCATGAAGGCTCTTTTGGGTGAGCCTATCGGCGCATTTATTGTTCGAACGCGAATTGAGGCCGCGGCTCGATTGCTTCGTTATACTGATATGACAATTAGTGATATTGCTTATCAGGTAGGATATAATGCGCCTTCATCTTTGTCGAAACTCTTTAAGCAATTTTATGGTATTTCACCTATTGAATATCGTAACAATAAAGAGTATACAATTATGAAAAAAGTAGAATTAAATTCTAATCTTGATGTTAGTGTAGAAGTTAAAGAAATTACTTCTAAAAAGCTTATTTACATTCGTCTTTCAGGGGATTATAAAGGTCTTGATTTTGCTAGTGCCTGGGGGAGGCTCTTTAAATTCGCTCAAGAAGAAAATCTTATTTCCGATAATTGCATAGAGTATCTTTGCGTATATCATGATGATCCTAAAGTAACGGAATCAGATAAGCTTCGTACAGATATCTGTCTTGCGCTTTCTAAATCAGCCAAGGCGAAAGGTGAAGTTGGAGTGAAAGAGATTCTGGGTGGAAAGTATGTTATATTTCGCTATAAAGGGCCTTATTCAAATCTGTCAGCTGTTTATGACACTGTTTATGGCCGTTTGGTTCAGGATAACGGATTTAAAGTAGTTAACTCTCCTGTCTTTGAGAAGTACATAAACAATCCGTCTGACACAGTTCCCGAGAACCTGATAACAGAGATTTATATTCCTGTAGAGTAAGAACAGGACAATATTTTCTTTACTTTTGCCACATGATTGATGAGGTAAAAGAATACTTTGACATACTTCTTGCGCTCTGCAAGGCTGAAGAAACACCACTTGCCATACGCTACAAACAAATGCGCGATATGCTGGAACGTATTTGCCGCCAAGAGATGCAAGATGAAAGTCTGCAAATGACCGACTTGTCTGCCCGAATTAGTTTTCTGGCAGCACGAGTCGGTCTTGATATCAGTGAACAGAACCGTTTGCATACGTTCCGGCTCACTTCCAACTCCATTTTAAACAAGCAAACAATTCCTACACGTGAGAATTTTTTTCGTGATGCGAAGACCTTAGCCTTTTTGCTGAGAAAGATATCCGGGCAGGATATTCCACGAGAGCTTTATACATTGCTTCCCAAAGCCGATGCTACTTATTTAGTCTCTCCATTCATCGGCAACAAGAAGGTGCAGCGAATGCGTGTTTGTTTTCAATATGCTGATGATATCTATTTATATGTCCTTCCTTCGGATACGATTGCTGAAGAACCTTTGCGCGTGCGTTATCATGTAGCGCAAGTAAACGAGGAATTTGCTGAAACCTGTAATTTGCTTTGGCAACACGCACAGCTTAATCTGCTGGATGTTTCCATAGATGAGAAAGGTATTCTTACTCCCTCCTTTATCGTTCTTGAACCTGATTATTTGATTGATATCAGTTCGCTGGCAGAGTGTTATCGAGATTATGGGCATCATCCGGCCAATTACCTGTTGAGTAAACTGCAACCCATCGATAACGCTCGTCCACTTTTGTTGGGAAACATAGCCAACCTCTTTCTCGATGAATGGATTCATGCTGATGAGGAAGTGGATTATGGCACTTGCATGAAAAAAGCTTTTCAACGCTATCCTATAGAGTTGGCAGCGTGTCGAGACTTGGCGGATAAGGAAAAGGAACGGCAATTCTTCGCAGATTGCAAGATGCATTTTGACCATATCCGTCGGGTGGTTACTGAAACGTTTCATACCTCAGGATATGAATTGGATAAAACCGATGCCGTATTGGAGCCCTCTTATATCTGCGAGGCATTGGGTTTGCAAGGTAGGCTCGATTATATGCAGCGAGACATGCTCTCTTTCATTGAAATGAAATCGGGCAAGGCCGATGAATACTCCATGCGGGGGAAAGTGGAGCCGAAAGAAAATAATAAGGTTCAGATGTTACTCTATCAGGCTGTGTTGCAATACTCTATGGGAGTGGATCATCGCAAAGTACGCCCATACCTACTTTATACCCGTTACCCGTTACTTTATCCTGCTCGTTCTTCGTGGGCAATGGTGAGGCGAACGATTGATTTGAGAAATCGTATCGTAGCCAACGAATTTGGTGTGCAGTTGCATAATAATGCTGAATTTACAGCGAACATGCTTGCTCAGATTAATCCGGAAACTTTAAATGAGAAGAAGCTGAAAGGACGATTTTGGGAACAATACCTCTTTCCGTCTATTGCGCAATTCAAAGAAAAATTGAACAGCTTGACGACTTTGGAGCGAAATTACTATTATGTGCTATATAATTTCATCACCAAAGAGCAGTACACAGCCAAGTCGGGTGATGTGGATTACGAGGGACGGACAGGAGCGGCTTCGCTGTGGCTTTCTTCTTTGACTGAGAAACGGGAAGCAGGGGAGATTCTTTATGATCTGAGAATAAAGACTAATCGTGCTACTGATGAACATAAAGCTTCTCTTACATTGTTCATACCGGATGAAGAGCAAACAACTGAAACTGAAGAAGCCCTACCTAACTTCCGTCAGGGTGATGCGGTGGTGCTTTACGAACGTAACTCGGATACTGACAATGTGACCAATAAGATGGTATTCAAAGGAAACATTGAGAGCATCACGGATACTGAAATAAAGCTCCGATTGAGGGCAACCCAACAGAATCCGTCTGTGCTTCCTCCCGAAAGCCTTTATGCAATAGAGCATGACGTGATGGATACCACTTTTCGAGGCATGTATCTGGGTTTGTCCACTTTTGCCTCTGCTAATAAAGATCGTCGAGATCTGCTTCTTTCTCAGCGGCAGCCAGAATTTGACGGCTCTTACGATGAGGCTATAGCTAATGCGGTGGATGATTTTAGTCGCGTGGTGCTGAAGGCGAAGGCAGCCAAAGATTATTTCTTATTGATAGGCCCTCCTGGAACCGGCAAAACATCGCGTGCATTACGATTGATGGTGGAGGCTTTTCATCAGACTCCTGATGCTCAGATACTTTTATTGGCATATACGAACCGTGCGGTGGATGAAATATGCAAGGCGCTTTCATCTATCACTCCTGAAGTTGATTTCATACGTATCGGCAACGAGTTGGCTTGTGAACCCGCTTATCGAAAACACCTTATTGAAAATGAGTTGGCAGTATGCAGTCGCCGTTCGGAAGTTGCATCTCGAATGAAAAATTGCCGCATCTTTGTTGGTACGGTGGCTTCTGTAGCTAATAAGCCGGAACTATTTCAGCTCAAAAGTTTTGATGTCGCTATTGTGGATGAAGCCACACAAATACTTGAACCTCAATTGCTAGGCATCTTGTGTGCGCGAAGAGAAAATGCGGTCAATGCTATTGGCAAATTCATTCTCATAGGCGACCACAAACAGCTCCCTGCCGTAGTGCAACAAAACGCTGCTCAATCTCAGATATACGATGAGGCACTGCTTGCCATCGGTTTGACAAACTTGAGAGATTCGCTCTTTGAACGTCTTTATCGTACAGTAAGCGGTCAGATTGTAGCGCTAGATTTTGGTCGCGGTGTGAACTCCAATGCTTATGATCAGCTTTGTCGGCAAGGACGCATGAATCCTGCGATAGCTCTCTTTCCTAATAAAACTTTTTATGGGGGGCTACTAAAACCTGTGGGATTACCCCACCAGATTGATGAACTGACGGCATCTCCTCATTTGACTCAGGATGCATTGAGCCCGCTAATGACACAACGTATTGCTTATCTTCCATCGATGGCTCAAATAGAAGGTTCCTCCGTCAAGGTGAATTATTCTGAAGCATTGATCTGTGCACAGTTGGCCGTTAAGGTGTTTGAGCAATATGGCAGTTCCTTTGATCCCGATTATACTTTAGGTATAATCACTCCATACCGTAGTCAGATCGCTTTAATAAAAAAGCAAATCTGTCAATTAGATATTCCGGTTTTGAAGAATATCTTGGTTGATACAGTCGAACGCTTTCAAGGAAGTGAACGTGATGTTATAATTTATTCTTTTTGTGTAAACCATGCTTATCAGTTACATTTTGTATCAAATATCCTTGAAGAAGATGGCATTTTGATAGATCGGAAGTTGAACGTTGCTTTAACGCGTGCGAGGAAACAGATGTTCTTAACGGGCGTCCAGTGCCTGCTTTGTCAGAATCCGATATACGATAAACTGCTGGATTTTATAACTACTAAAGTTGCTTTGACAAAAATAGGCACATATTAGTTTTTATTCTTTCTTTATGCAGTTTGTTAACACTTTTGTATGCTTCAAACCCATATCTTTGCAATACGTTTTTTTCATAGAGATTTAGATTTAAGGTTAGAAGAATTGTGGAAGTCGTGAGACTTCCCTTTTTTTTTGTCTTATTGTCACTTCTACTTTATTTGTTTAGAGAAGTGTTATCAAAAAAGCCCTTTCGTGAGAAAGGGCTTTTTTGATAACTTCCAGCTCTTATTTATCTTTCATAAGGCAATTGCAAGGACTTTGGAACATAGCTTTTTATGCGTCATAACATCCCCATGTTGTGTGCTGGAATATCTGGATGTTGCATAGTATAACATCCGGATGTTTTATAGGTCATTCTCGTATGTAAAGAAGGAAAAAAGAAAAGCCTCTGCAAACTCAATAAAGAGATGCAGAGGCTTTTCAGATAAAATCTATTTAATTCTATTAGTCTATAACAATAGGTTGGTATTTGGGAACCAACGTTTTCATAACAACCCAACCGATAAGATAGGCTACGGCACAGATAGAGAAGATGATGAAATATCCCGATTCAATACCTTCGAAACCCATGAATTTCATATTTGTTGTTTCTGCGTGGTCAAAAAGGAGTCCTGACCCTTTATTAATAAGGAAAGAACCAATACCACCTGCCATACCGCCAATACCTGTTATGGTAGCAATAGCCGACTTAGGGAACATGTCACCTACAGTAGAAAAAATATTTGCAGACCAAGCTTGATGCGCAGCACCTGCAATACCGATGATGATCGTAGGGAACCAATAACTAAGGTGTCCTAGTGGTTGAGCAGCAAGAGCCAATAATGGGAAGAATGCGAAGATTAGCATGGAACGCATACGCCCGGCATACGGATTCATTCCTTTTTTATCAACGAAGTAAGAGGGTAGCCATCCACCGATAATTGAAAGCAGAGTTATAGCGTAAAGCACAAAGAGTGCTAGTTGGCTTTCCGGATCAGATGACTTCATTCCATAAACAGAACTTAGGTATGCCGGAGTCCAGAACAAGAAGAACCACCAAACTCCATCAGTCATAAACTTACCGAAGGCAAATGCCCATGTTTGTTTGAACTTAAAACATTCGGCAAAAGAGAGTTTGCGTTGAAACTTGATAGGATTTCCATCGTATGATATAGAAGCATCGTCCTTATCTTGTTGGATATAAGTTAATTCAGCTGAATTAACTTTAGGATGTACTTCCGGTTTTTTGTAAATGAAGACCCAGATACCCATCCAAATGAAACCCAATGCACCAATAATGATAAAAGCCATTTCCCAACCAAAATGTTCGGCAATGAGAGGGATGGTAACAGGTGCAGCTAACGCACCAACTGTGGCTCCGGCATTAAATATACTTGTAGATAATGCTCTGTCTTTTTTGGGGAAATATTCTGCAGTGGCTTTGATGGCGGCAGGGAAGTTTCCCGCTTCACCAAGAGCAAGCACAAAACGAGCAAAAATAAATAAGGTAACACTCACTGTTACAATGATAGAAGCGTCTCCTACAGTTTGGATGGCTTCTTTGGCACCTTCGAAACCTACAAGCCAGTGGCCAGTGGTGATGCCTGAAGTTGCGATTCCGCAGAAAGCATGAAGGCATGCACCTAATGACCATATACCGATAGCCCAAAGAAATCCCTTCTTAGTATCCAGCCAGTCGACAATACGGCCTGCAAAAAGCATGCTGAAAGCATACATGATAGAGAATAGTGCAGTGATATTTCCGTAGTCATCATTAGTCCAGTGGAATTCAGGGGCAATAAAATCTTTCCATGTCAATGACAAGACTTGTCGATCTAGGTAATTAACTGTAGTGGCAAAGAATAACATAGCACAGATGGTCCATCTGTAGTTAGTCATTTTTTCATTTACTTTCTGAAATGTGCTCATGATAATCAATTTAGAATTATATAGTTTCAATTTGATGCCAAAAATACGCATAATTTGATGTAAGTCAACTATAAAAATTGCTTAATTTAGTGCATAAATTGACCGAATAGTAGTTAATTAGCCCAAATTGGCCCCAAAATCGTTTGCGTACACGGAAAGGATAAAATATCCACCTTTTCAATCGAATTTTGCACAGTCCTTCAAGAAAGACTTATTATCTTTGTCAGATTACAATAAATCTATTACCTAAATACAAGAACAAATGATGAATAAACAGCTTTATAAGTTACTTATTATTGGGGCGTTTTTTTGCTCTTCACAATTGAATGCTCAAAAAGTGGATGATCAATCTCCATGGTCTGTTCGCATGGTTCAATCAGAGATGCTTCGTTGCCCGGAATCATGGCAACTTGATTTTCAAACTAATCTGAAGTGGGATTATTGTCATGGACTGGAACTTCAAGCCATGCTCGATGTGTATGATGCTTATGGCGACAAAAAAATCTATGATTATGCTTTGGCTTATGCCGATACGATGATTAACAAAGAGGGTAGCATTAAAACTTATAAGTTAGATGAATATAATATTGATCGCTTGAACTCCGGCAAATTTCTTTTTCGTATTTATGAGCAATCAAAAGATGAAAAATATAAGAAAGCAATCGATCTGCTCAGAAGTCAGCTCGATACGCATCCCCGTAATGCGGATGGCGGTTTCTGGCATAAAAAGATTTATCCTAACCAGATGTGGTTAGATGGACTCTACATGGGAAGCCCCTTTTATGCAGAATATGCATTTCGCAATAATCGCCCACAGGATTATAAAGATGTTATCAATCAATTTCTTACTGTAGCTCGCCATACGTATGATCCTAAAAATGGATTGTATCGTCATGCTTGTGATGTTAGTCGCAAAGAGAAGTGGGCAGATCCGGTTACGGGGGAGTCAGCTCATAGCTGGGGACGTGCGATGGGATGGTATGCCATGGCCTTCGTCGATGCTCTTGATTTTATTCCTAAGCACGAAGTCGGCCGTGATTCTATGCTAGTGATACTTAATAATATTGCTACACAAGTGAAGAGATTGCAAGACCCGACAACCGGACTTTGGTATCAGGTGCTCGACAAAAGTGGTGATAAAGGCAATTATCTGGAATCTTCTTGCTCTACCATGTTTGTCTATACGCTGTTTAAAGCTGTGCGCATGGGGTATATTGATCAGTCTTATCTGGAAGTAGCTATAAAAGGGTATAAGGGAATCTTGACTAATTTCATAGAAGTGGATAAAGATGGACTTGTAAATATCACAAAGGCGTGTGCAGTTGCCGGACTTGGAGGGAAGAACTATCGTTCAGGAGATTATAATTATTATATCAATGAAACCATTCGCAGCAACGATGCTAAAGCTGTATCGCCTTTTATTATGGCCAGCCTAGAATGGGAACGCTTGCAATGAGCTGGCTGTAAACTCACTAAATAACAAAAGATATGTTGAAACAATTAATAGGAATCCTTATTCTCCTTTTTGGGGTTTCCGCAAAAGCGCAACAACAAGATACGGTGGTAGTGGCTCGTGACGGAACGGGGAGATATCGAACTGTTCAGGAAGCTGTAGAGGGCGTACGGGCATTTATGGATTATACAGTTATCATTTATGTAAAGAACGGAATCTACAAAGAGAAATTACTGATACCATCGTGGGTAAAAAATATCGAAATAGTAGGAGAGAGTACTGAAGGCACAGTCATTACGTATGATGATCATGCTAATATTAATAAAATGGGAACTTTTCGCACCTATACTGTTAAAATAGAGGGAAGTAACATCACATTAAAAAATCTGACGATAGAGAATAATGCCGCTCAATTAGGTCAAGCCGTGGCTTTGCACACAGAGGGCGATAAATTGAGGTTTATAAATTGTCGTTTTTTAGGTAATCAAGATACGATATATACCGGTGCCGAGGGAACTCGCCTGCTTTTCACTCATTGTTATATAGAAGGAACTACCGATTTCATTTTTGGTCCCTCTACTGCTCTTTTCGAAGACTGCACGATTCATAGTAAGCGGAATTCTTATATCACAGCTGCTTCTACTCCCAAGGAGACGGAGTTTGGTTATATTTTCAAAAACTGTAAGCTGACAGCCGCCCCGGGAGTTGATAAAGTCTATTTAGGTCGCCCTTGGCGCCCGTATGCTGCAACGATATTTATTAATTGTGAAATGGGAAAACACATTTGCCCCGCAGGATGGGAGAACTGGAAAAATACCGAGTATGAAAAAACAGCCCGTTATGCAGAGTCAGGTAGTACCGGAGAAGGAGCTAATGTGCCAGATCGAGTAAAATGGAGCAGTCAGTTATCTAAGAAAGAAGTCCTCCGATATTCTATTGAAAATATATTTAAAAATTGTACGGATTGGTGTCCTGCTAAGTAGTTGTTGATTTAATATTCATAATATTCATATTCTATTTCTTCTTTTTAATATCTATTTCACAACGATAAATGAAAGATATATAATCTTTTCATTTGTTGTTGTGAAATCTTTTTTTTTATGATGTAATCAAATTTTCCACATAAATAGTTAATATCTCCACACTGTTCTTTTATTTTAAATCATATCTTTGTGTTCGATAACGGTTGTAATAAACCTTATATTTTTAATACTAACTATAAAAAACACAATTTTATGAATCGAAAAACACTTGCC
>DBTL01000138.1:61478-62213 GCA_002307035.1 Bacteroides sp. UBA1317 | reverse complement strand
GCACCTCATCACGCAAACCGGCCATATCCGCAGTGCGTCCCTCATTATCAGCTATCGGTCCATAAGCATCTGTCGCCAGAGTGATGCCTAAAGTAGAAAGCATTCCCACAGCGGCTATACCAATGCCATATAAACCCATTCCCACATTTAAGAAATCGAAATTAGAAGCAAACAAATAAGAGGCAATAACACCAATCACTACAGCCAACACCGGTATTGCAGTCGACAACATGCCCAATCCAATACCCGAAATGATTACCGTAGCAGGACCAGTCTTTCCACTCTCAGCAAGTCTTCGCGTAGGAGCATATGACTGAGAGGTATAATATTCAGTAGATCGACCGATAATTAGACCAACAACAAGACCCACAATAACTGAACATGAGATCAGCGCCCAGTTTTCCAACTGTAAAAGCCATAGAATAAAGAAAGTTGAGATCACAATGAGAACTGAACTCAAATTAGTACCAATAGCCAGCGAGCTAAGTAAATCTTTCATTGTAGCATTTTCCTTCGTTCTCACCGAAAAGATACCAACGATGGATAATAAAATACCAACGGCAGCTATTAGCATAGGAGCAATCACCGCCTTGAACTGCATTCCAATATCCGCCGTATGCATAAACGCAGCAGCTCCCAAAGCAGCAGTCGACAAGATTGCGCCACAATAGGATTCATAAAGATCAGCTCCCATCCCGGCTACATCACCTACATTATCACCCACATTATCGGCAA
>DBTL01000138.1:33761-61238 GCA_002307035.1 Bacteroides sp. UBA1317 | reverse complement strand
CATTATCACCCACATTATCGGCAATCGTTGCCGGATTACGTGGATCATCTTCCGGAATTCCGGCCTCAACCTTACCAACAAGGTCGGCCCCCACATCTGCTGCTTTAGTATAAATGCCACCTCCCACACGAGCAAAAAGTGCTTGCGTGCTGGCACCCATACCAAAAGTAAGCATGGTAGTCGTTACAACACAAAGTTTACTTGCCGGCGTAAGCACATCGGCAGGAATCGCCCAGTTGAGTAACAAATACCAAAAGGAGATATCAAGCAATCCCAAACCTACAACAACAAGCCCCATCACCGCCCCGCTTCTGAAAGCAATGCGCAATCCCTTGTTTAAAGAGGTACGAGCCGCATTTGCGGTGCGAGCAGAAGCATACGTAGCTGTCTTCATGCCCAGAAAGCCGGAGAGTCCCGAAAAGAAACCACCGGTAAGAAAAGCAATCGGCACCCAAGAGTTTTGCACTTCGAAGCCATAAGCCATAATCGAGAATAAAATCACCAAGCCCAAAAACACCCACGCCACAATCTTATACTGCTGTTTCAGATAAGACATGGCGCCCTTGCGAACGGCCGCAGCAATTTTTACCATTTGAGGGGTTCCTTCGCTCTCTTTCATCATCTGTTTATGAAAATAGAGAGCAAAACAAAGAGCCGCAAAAGCGGCTGCAGGAATAAGCCAGAAAAGTAAGCTATCCATAGATTCCAATATTAAAGTTACAGTGGCCTAAAAATATTGATTATTAATGAGATAGACAAAGAAAAAAATAGGAAAAGAAACATTTGGAAGAATAAATACGCTATACAAGCTTTTTTATTACAGCATTATCTGCTGCCATCCCCAAATATACTTCCGCAAATATAAGTATTCGTTTAGTCCGTCAACATTTTTTCCATTTAGCCACAAAGTCCATTGGTTTTAACCCAAACTGCTTCTGAAAACATTTAGCAAAATAAGACGGATTGTTAAATCCTACAGCGTAAGCCACTTCATTCACTCGCATATTTCCCTCTACAAGCAATTCCGCCGCTTTCTTCAAGCGAACGAGTTGTATCAATTCATTAGGGGTCACATCTGCCATTGTTTTGATTTTAGCAAACAATCCCGAACGGCTGATGCAAAGCTCTTTGGCCAACAGATCCACCGAGAAATCTATATTGGAAATGTTCTTTTCTATCACCTCATTCATCTGTGCCAAGAACTGTTCTTCCGCTTTGTTCACCGCAATGCTTTTCAATGGCACAAAAGGCATTTCAGTAAATTTAGTTTTCAGCATCATGCGCGAAGCAAGCAAATTGCGCACACAAGCCCTCAGGTATTGAATAGAGAAAGGTTTCTCCACGTACGCATCGGCACCAATATTCATCCCTTCAATCTTAGAATTCAAATCGGTCTTAGCTGTAAGCAGAATAATAGGAATATGGCTATACAACATGTCCGAGTGGAGTTGTTCACACAAAGTAAGCCCATCCATACGGGGCATCATCAAGTCACTTATAATAAGATTCACATTGTATTTGCTTAATTCCTCCAATGCATCCACTCCATCATTTGCCGTAAGCACCTGATATTCATCAAGGAAACTATCAGCAAGGAAATGGCGCATCTCTTCATTATCGTCAATGATAAGCAATCGAAGTTTGTCGCCATCATAATAGCCCTTCGGCGCTTCATCGCACAAGTCAACCTCCTGAACAACGACATTATCCTCCGAAAGCGAACTGTTATGATGGTTCGTTGACAGAGCATTAAGAACAGGGAGAGATATAATAAACGAACTACCCTGCCCTACTTCAGATTCAACCTCTACCATGCCATGATGCGCTTCCACTATACTTTTCACCAAGTTCAGTCCGATTCCTGTACCGGGCTTTGTACCCGATGCAATCTGATAGAACGGTTGAAAAATCTTTTCCTTTTCTTCATCGGGAATGCCACAACCATTATCGGTAACCCGTATTTGGAAACTAGACTCAGAAGTGCTGACCAAGCATTGAAGAACAATACGGTCTTTGGTAAACTTATTGGCATTCGTAAGCAAATTACTCACCACCTTCGTCATTGCCTCCTGATCTACCACAGCTTCAAACTCTTTGTCCGGACAGCCGAATACAAACTCTATCCCTCGCTGCTGAAGCAGAGGATTGAAGCGTTCATATACATTCATCAATAATTCATGAATATTGCACTTACTTGGCATAATCGTAAAAGCCCCTTGTTCCACTTTTCTAAAATCAAGCAATTGGTTCACCAGCGTAAGCAACCTTTGACTGTTTCGGTTAATAATATTCAGCTCTTTCCGAACAATATCCGACAAGGAAGAGTCAGACAACATAATCTTTTCCATCGGGCCAATGATGAGTGACACCGGTGTTCGAATCTCATGAGCTATCATTGTGAAGAACTGAATTTTAGAATCGTATACCTCCTTTTCCTTTTCTTGCTGAATCTCTTTTATCCGCTCTTTATGTCTATGTTCGGAACGCTGATGCATTGTTCGTATGATGAAGACAGCCAGTAGACAGAGTAAAGTGAAATAAACAATCTTAAAACCAACTGTGAGATAGAACGGAGGATGAATAACAATGCGCAATTGCGCGCCGGCTTCATTCCAAACACCATCATTATTGCAGGCTTTCACTCTAAAGGTATAACTACCTGCAGGCAGATTTGTATAAGTAGCTTTTGTCTGAGTACCAACATAATTCCATTCTTCATCAAATCCATCAAGCCTGTAGGCATATTGATTCTTCTCAGGAGTACTATAACTCAATGCCGCATACCTCAGACTGAATACATTCTCTTTATAAGATAAATTCAGGCAATCTATACTAGACAGTTCTGTCGGTAGCAACCCATTTGCATCAATCGGAATTTCTTTATTAAAGATCTCAAGGTTTGTTATAACCACCGGAGGAACATAGGCATTCTTTTTAATCTTGTCCGAGCAGAAAGTATTAAAACCATTGAGTGTTCCGACATAAATCTGACCGGAAGATGCTCTTAAGCCGGAATTAAAGATAAATTGGTCACTTTGCAGACCATCACTTTTAGTAAATACCTGGCAAACAGGCTTTCCCGTTGCGTGATGATTGTAGCGCACCAAGCCTCTTGACGTAGTAAGCCACAACAAATCATCGCTCTCAATAATGCAACAAATATTATTACTCGGGATTTTCAACGGAATGGTTACGAATCCATCTTTCTTCGAATCATATCTACACAAACCATCTCCGGTGCCAATCCATAGTACATCGTGAGAATCAACGTACAGACTATTAATCTGATTACTAGCTATCGAATGCTTATCGTCCGCAGCATGAGTATAATTACGCCATTCGTGTCGGGAAGGATCATAGCGAAAAAGCCCTTTACCCTGCGTACCAAACCAGAGATATCCATCCGCATCTTGTTTGATGTCCATTGTCATGAAGCCAAAATCTTTCACTCTGGTAAAGTCATCCGTTTCAGAATGATACAGATTCACACCCGACATGCTTGTTACCCAAATCCGTTTCTCTCGGTCTTTAAATATGGCATAAATGCTGCTTCCATCGAGTGTTCGAAGATCCTTTTCATCTGTATCGTAATGCCTGAATTGTCCGGTTTCAAGATTCATCACATCCAGTCCTCCTGAATAGGTACCAATCCAAAGTTCGTCATCGTTCAGGCAAAGTGCATGTACATTGTGATAAGACAGGCTATTCTTTCCTATTTCGGGCATGTAGGGTTTAAAGATTCCAGTCTTAGGGTTATAACAGTTAAGCCCCCCATCATCCGTCCCAATCCAGATATTCCCATTCTTATCCTCACAAAAACGGCTGACAATGTCTCCATTAATAGAGTTCCTGAAGTGAGAATAGGCATATCCTCTAAACATGCCGCTGTTAGGCGACAAGTAATTCACTCCACCATAGTATGTTCCAATCCAGATTCCTCCTTCTCTATCTTTAACGATGGGATAGATAAACTTATTGGATAAAGAAATCGGATTTGTTTCATCGGAAACCAATCGTTGATATTCTCCGGTAACCGTATTAAGTATGCTAAGCCCATCGTCGGAACCAATCATCAACACATTCTGGCTCATCTCGGCCATACTATGTATATGCAAAATACCCCCTTTGATCTTAGGAGAGAGAAAAGTTGTCGTTTTGCCGGTACGCTTATCCAATCTTCTGATGCCGTCGTCCCATGTTCCCAACCAAAGTTCTCCTTTAGAGGTTTCCAATATATATAAGAAAGTCGATTCTTTATCAGCAGAAGCAAGCAATACCAGGAAGTTTTCAAAATAATTCTTGAGTTTATTGAATTTAGCCAAAGGCTTCTTTGCTATCTTCGATGCCACCCATACATCACCTTTCTTATCTGCATAAATATAATTAATCAAGCCTTGTGGCTGACCGGGAAACATATATTGCTCAAGTTTTCGAGACAATAGATTATATCTAAAAGCCCCTTGTCCGTAAGTAGCAAGCCACACATTGCCCTGCTTGTCCTCTACAATGTTGTTAATGATAGATGTGATCGTTACCCCCTCTTTCGTTTGTGGACGAAAAAGATAGAAGAGATCTTTTTCATAGATATAGATATAAACGCCAGTATCCGTGCCAATCCATAACTTCCCTTCACTATCTTCGAACAACACGTTGATGTAGCTATTGCCCAAAGTCGTTGGAGAACTACCGTTGCTCAAATACTTTTTGATGTTTTGCCCGTCAAAACAGTTCAAACCCTCTTCAGTTCCAATCCAGATAAAGCCTCGCTTATCCTGCAAGATACTCCTGACAATATTAGAGGAAAGCCCATTGTCCACCGTATAATGACGAAAGCTAAAGATTCTGGGATCAGCCTTAGCAACCGACAAGAAGATAGCTAAAAAAGAGATAAATAAAAATAGACGTTTCTTCATCAATAGACAGAGAGTTATTAACAAATTATTTTCTTCTGCAATATTAACGCTTTTATCCTAGAGAACATCCCAATATCATCCACAAAGCTAAAAGAATAATCCAGCCATAGGGCTTAAAGCATTAATAATCAGTAATAATTGCCTATAAAAGATTTATTCACTATCCAGATTATTTTTGCATAGTCATAGACTATTCTTTTATCATCGCTCTTCTTTTTCACCTTAATTTGCAATCACACCGAAACATAAGTTAAAAATCTAATTCAAAAACCAGAACGTTATGAAAGGCAAAAACCTTCTGCTTATTGGATGTACTACAATAGGAATATTATCATGTAGTTCATCTTACAAACAATCCGGAGATCCGATAAAAGAAGTTCCCTTTACACAAGTCCATTTCTGCGACAGTTTCTGGGCTCCAAGAATAGAGACTAACCGAACAGTGTCTATTCCTTCAGCCTTCAAAGAATGCGAAAAGAATGGGCGTTTTGACAACTTTGCTCTTGCCGGTGGGTTGATAAAAGGAGAACAAAAAGGCGATTTTTCATTTGACGATACCGACCCATATAAAATCATCGAAGGAGCCTCTTATTCATTAGCCGTAAAATATGACAAAAAATTAGATGCCTATCTCGATAGTGTGATTCATTTAATCGGTGCGGCTCAAGAAACAGACGGATACCTTTGTACCTGCGTTACCAACAAATGTACTCGCCTTTCGGGCTGGTGGGGAAGCAGCAAATGGGAAAAAATAAACAGCCATGAACTTTATAACTGCGGACATCTGTATGAAGCCGCCGTTGCCCATTATAAAGCTACTGGAAAAAAGACATTACTCAATGTAGCCATTAAGAATGCCGACCTTATCTGTAAGGTGTTCGGCCCTAACGAAGGGCAGAAACATGTTCCGTCCGGACATCCGATTGTTGAAATGGCATTGGCTAAACTGTACAACGTCACCGGAAACGAAAATTATCTGAAACTGGCCAAATATTTTGTGGAGGAGACCGGTCGGGGAACAGATGGACACAAGCTAAATGCATATAGCCAAGATCACATGCCTATTCTGCAACAAAAAGAGATAGTGGGACATGCCGTTCGTGCCGGCTATCTATATTCAGGAGTGGCCGATGTTGCCTCTCTTACCCATGACACTGCATACTTTAATGCACTGAAAAACATTTGGGACAATATGGTTAGCAAAAAACTATATATCACCGGAGGAATTGGCTCCAGAGCGCAGGGAGAAGGCTTCGGTCCAAACTATGAACTTCATAACCAGCAGGCATACTGTGAAACTTGTGCGGCCATAGCTAATGTATACTGGAATCAACGGATGTTTCTAGCTACAGGAGATGCAAAATACATCGATGTGGTAGAACGGGCCATGTATAATGGAGTAGTATCGGGCGTATCCTTAAGTGGCGATAAATTCTTCTACGACAATCCACTGGAATCAATGGGGCAACATGAACGCCAGAAATGGTTTGGATGCGCTTGCTGCCCCGGCAACATCACCCGATTCATGCCTTCCATACCAAACTATGTATATGCCACACAAGGCAATGACATTTATGTAAACCTCTATGTGCAAAGCCAAGGTTCCATCAATACACAAGCCAACACCATAGAGATAAAACAAACAACCTCTTATCCATGGGAAGGTCACGTGGAATTGACCGTTAATCCGGAGAAACAATCAAAATTTGCCATGAGATTACGAGTGCCGGGGTGGGCAAAAAAATCACCTGTTCCATCGGATTTATATTCATTCACCGATCAATCACAGGCCATCAGCCTATCCATAAACGGAAAAAGAGAAAGCGTAAAAGAGAGCAACGGCTATATAACATTAGTACGTACATGGGAAAAAGGGGATAAGATAGAGATCAATCTCCCCATGCCTGTCCGCCGGATAAAAACCAATCCAAATGTGAAAGACGACGAAGGTAAACTTGCCATACAACGCGGCCCGATTGTCTATTGTCTGGAAGGTGTCGATCAAGCTGACAAACATGTGCTAAACAAGTACATCCCCGACAATACTTCATTCAATGTTCAATTCGATAAAGACCTGCTAAACGGCGTAATGGTACTGAAAGGAAAAGCAAAAGAAGTTTCACTCACAGGGAAGGAAAAAGACGTTGCCTTCACAGCTATCCCTTATTCTACGTGGAATAATCGTGGAGCAGACGAAATGGCCGTATGGATTCCTTACGCAGCCAACTATGCCCGTCCTGTTCCTGTACCAACAATCGCCTCACGCGCACGCACATTTACGATGAGGACACCTCTTCAAAAAGATGCGCCCGAATCAGCCTCAACACAAGAATGGGCTTGGGGAGTAAACGACCAATGGGAACCCAAAAGTTCATCGGACATATCAAAGCCTTATCACTATTGGTGGCTAAAGAAAGGTTCGTTAGAAACAATGGTCTATGAGTTTGATAAACTGGAAACGATCTCAAGCGTGGATGTATATTGGCTTGATTTTGACCATTACGACGGAAACTTCAGAATACCCGAAAGTTGGAAGCTTTATTTCAAAGAAGGAAATAATTGGAAAGAAGTGCAAGCCTCAACTCCATACACAGTAAAAAAAGATACTTACAATCACCTGGCTTTCAAACCCGTTACTACTAAAAGTTTGAAAATTGCGGCACAACTACGCAAAGGAGAATCGGGAGGAGTCATTGAATGGAAAGTAAATAAATAACCTATAGTATTAATCTTAAATTTAAAAAACAATGAACACATCTCAATGTTATTCAAGCTTTTGGCACAAAAGTTTATTAAAGATGGTAGTTTGTGTTTTTTTTGCTACCGGCGTCGATACGTATTCGCTTTATGCAGTTGATACAAGCAACCGATTGGCAAAAGAAAACACACAGCAACGAATCAAAGTTACTGGAACAATCGTTGATAAATCCGGAGAGCCCATTATTGGTGCCAACATTGTAGAAAAAGGAACTACCAATGGAACTATTAGTGACTTGGAAGGGAGATTTACGTTAAACGTACAAAATCCAACTTCAGTACTTGTTGTTTCTTATATTGGGTATAAAACGACAGAGACATCAGCTAAAGAAAGAAATACCCGAATCACTTTAACTGAAGACTCCGAATTAGTAGATGAGGTAGTGGTAATTGGTTACGGTACACAACGCAAAGGAGATGTAACAAGTACTGTTGCAAGTGTTAAAGCAGAAGATTTTACTATCGGTAAAATTGGTGATGCTGCGGAGTTGGTAAAGGGGAAAATTGCAGGTTTAAGTGTAACAAATTCTAGTGGTGATCCGACAGAAACTTCCAGTATTATGCTTCGTGGCATCAGTACTATACAGGGTAGTGTAACTCCTTTGATTTTAGTAGATGGTGTAGAAGGTAGTTTAACTACTGTAGCTCCTGAAAATATCGCTTCCATTGATGTTTTAAAGGATGCTTCAGCGGCGGCTATTTATGGTACTCGAGGCGCTAACGGAGTTATTTTAATTACAACTAAGACGGGAAAGCGTGAGTCACGTGCATCAGTCAGCTATTCAGGCTATGTATCTTTATCCGATTGGTTTGACACCTCGGATTTTATGGATACTAATGATATTATTTATGGACGTACCAGTTTCTCGTATGAAGGTTATGACACAGATTGGCTAAAAGCCGTAACTCGTAAAGCCGGATACAAACAGAATCATTCTTTAACGATAGAAGGTGGTTCTAAAAATTCTACTTATTCTGGAAATGTCACTTATAGTGACGAGCAAGGTATTATGCGTAAAAGTGATAACCGCAATTTGAAGATGCAGTTAGACTTTACCCAATATACATTAAATGATATGTTAAAGATTAATCTTAATGTTTTATATGGGCGCCAGACTTATACAAATAATAACAATGCCTATGTATATAGGCAAGCTATCATTCGTAATCCATCATCACCCATATACAATGAAGATGGTTCATATAATGAAAACTTCAATAAGTTGTATTACTATAATCCGGTGGAGATTCAAAATGAAATGATTGGTGACACGCGCATACATATCACTCGTGTGACCGGGAATGTTACTTTTGAACCGGTTAAGGGATGGCAAACCAATTTAATGTTGTCTATGAAAGAGAATTTGACGGAAGGAGAAACTTATTATACAAGCAAATATTATAGCCAGTCTATAGCTGATTGTAATGGTTGGGCTTCTAAATCATCAAGTAATACACGAAGTGATAATGTGGAATTAACTACTAAATATGATTTTACGATTGATAAACACAAAGTTACCGCTTTAGCGGGTTACAGTTATTTATACAATGTAAACGATGGTTTTTCTGCCGGTAATGGGAATTTCCCCTCAGAATCTTATTTATATAATAATTTGGCACAAGGTAGTTATCTGACGGATGATGATCAGACAGCCAGTATGAGCTCCTCAAAAGATGACAATACCTTGGTTGGCTTTTTCGGACGAGTAAATTATGGGTATGATAATCGTTTTAATGCTATGATCAGTATACGCCATGAAGGGTCTTCTAAGTTCGGTGACAATCATAAATGGGGTACTTTCCCATCGACTTCTTTGGGATGGACTATGAGCAATGAGAAGTTTATGAAAAAGTTCAGGTGGCTAGATTATTTGAAGTTACGCGTAGGTTATGGTATGACCGGTGTTATTCCAAGTAGTTCATACTTGTCTTTGACAATGTATGATTATGATACTTATGGTAAGCATTTGGATTCGTCAGGTTCTTGGACTCCCTCTTTAGCTGTTTCCCAAAATCCAAATCCTGATTTAAAATGGGAAAAAACTAAAGAATGGAATTTTGGCATGGATTGGGAAGCATTGGATGGCCGGTTAAGAGGTTCTGTGGATTATTATATAAAAAAGACAGTGGATCTATTATATGACTACTCTGTACCAGTTCCCCCAAATCTTTATAATTATACTACTGCTAATGTGGGTTCAATGCGCAATACGGGTATTGAAGTAATGGTGAATGCAATTCCTGTGAAGACCAGAAATTTTGAGTGGAACACTACACTCACCTTATCTCATAATAAAAACAAACTGTTGAGTTTATCAAATGATTTGTATGAGACAGATAATTTTATGGAAGTAGGTGGATTGGGAGAGCCCATTAGTGTGACTACCCACTGTATGGAAGTGGGGCATAGTTTAGGTGATTTTTGGGGATTGAAATCAGTTGGCGTCAGTGAAAACGGAGTGGTTCTGGTAGAAGTCTCGGATGGTAATGGCGGGTGGAATGTAAAAGAGTTTGATACCAGTTATAATGAAGAAGCCAATCGTCAACGTTTAGGTAACGGGCTTCCCAAATTATATATGGGATGGAATCATACGTTCCGTTATAAAGGTTTTGATTTGAGTTTACAGTTTACGGGTCAGTTTGGTTATCAAATATTGAATGCGCAACGTTGTTTTTATGAAAATAACTCCATTGCTTACAATCGTTTAAAATCAGCGGCAAACTATCATTCCGCCATAAATGCCGATGGTACTGCAGTTATTGATGAAACTACGGGAAAGCAATTGATGGTACAACTATCCAGTTCCATGTCACAAGGTTTTTGGAGTGACAACATTGAAGATGGTGATTTTATAAAACTTTCTAATGCTACTTTAGGGTATACTTTTCCAATTAAGAGCTCTTTAAAAAGATATATTAATAATGCCCGCATATATGTTTCGGGATCCAATCTATTTTGCATTACGGGTTATTCGGGAATTGATCCGGAAGTGGATAATTATTTCTTGTATCCGGGTATTGATTATCAGGATAAATATCCTACTACTCGTTCTATTACATTTGGTGTTAATTTGAATTTCTAATCACAAAAGGTATGAAACTATTTAGATATATAACATTAGGCATTGCAGTAAGCTCTCTTGCTTTTCTAGGCGCCTGCACAGATTTGAAAGAAAATGTTTATTCCTCGTTGACTGATGAAACGATTGATGTTACAGATGAAGATGTCGTATCATCTATGATGGGAGAAGCTTACGCACAATTCCGTTTTATTTATTGGAGTTGGAATGGTTATTTTGATTTGTGTGAAGAATGTAGCGATACTTATATGACTCCTAAACGTATAGGAGTGGGGTGGGGTGACTTATATGTTTCTATGCATAAGCATAGTTGGAACTCGGAACAGGGCCATCTTGAGGTTTTTTGGGATTATGCTTACGCTTGCATTGGATATGCTAATAAATGCTTGGATGAATTACCGGATAGTGGTGAGGATCAAGCGCAGATGCGTTTTTTGCGAGCAACGACTTATTATATGCTTTTGGATGCCTTTAGAAATGTTCCATTAGATACTACCCAAGTCCATGAAGCTGGTTATCTTCCTCAACAGGTTTCAGGGGAAAAAGTTTTTGATTACTGTGTGAGCGAATTGGAAGCGATAAAGGATGATCTGGGTACTGATCATGTGTTTGGCTATCCAAATCGTTATGCAGCTTGTATGACATTGGCTAAACTTTATTTAAACTATAATTCTTATTTTAATGCATCAGGTACAGACTATTATGAAAAAGCCTTGGATGAAGTGAATGAGATTATAGAGGACGGTGAATATTCTTTAGCAACCAATTATTTGGATAATTTTAAAGAAGATATTTCAGAATCATCGGAAGTCATTTTTGCCATTCCGTTGGATAAAACGAATGCTTCTCATAATTATTTGGTAAATAAATGTTTAGTGGCTGCCGGTGCAGCAGCTTATGGTTATACAGGTTCTCCATGGAATGGAAGTTGCGCTGTACCTCAATTTATTGAATCTTATGATTCGAGTGATAAACGTTTGACTGATACATGGACAGGAGGCACTCAATATAAAGCGATTGAAAACTCTGATGGGACCTATACTCCACAAGCTGGTGATCCTATTCCTTTTACTGACGATGACTGGTCCGGAACGGGCTATCTTACTTATTCCAAGAAAGTTCATTCTATTGATAATCCTGGTGCTTATCAGCAGGAAGGTTATCGTTTTGTAAAAAGTGAAATTGTAGGAGGAGACGCTGGTACTTATGGTAATGATGTAGCTTTTTTTCGTTTAGCGGACGCTATGTTCATAAAAGCGGAATGTTTACTCCGTCTTGGACAAGATGAAAATACTGCGGCAGAATTGATTACAGAAGTACGCAAACGTTCTTTTGACTCAACTGCTAAAGCGACTCGTACAGCTGCCGAATTAAAAGGCGGTAGTCAATATGATTATGGACATCGTGAATATACAGGAGAGGGTTATGCCAATTGGGATTCTTCCACTTACGTCTCAACGACCGAAGGAGGTTCAGATATTGAATTCGGTGGATTGCTGGATGATCTTGCATGGGAATTTGTAGGAGAACATCATCGTCGTCAGGATCTGATTCGTTTTAAGTTGACCGACGGGCGTAGTGTGTTTAACGGGAAGTCGTGGTTCTGTAAAGATGCCACTACTGAGACTTATCTAGATGTTTTTCCTATTCCTAAAGCGAGTTTAGATGCAAATATTTCGCTTGTGCAGAATGACGGTTATAGTGAATGATAGGCATTTGGTCAATAGAATATAAACTTTAATACTATGCAGATATGAAAAGAATTTGTCATTTATATATTATGCTTTTTTCTTTGACAATTGGATTAGTCGGTTGCGGAGACAATACTGGTTTTTGTGAAGAGCATGTGCTTACTCAGGATGAGATTGCAGAGATAGCTCGTCAGGATTCTATCAATGAAGCACAGCAAAATTCGATTGATGCTGACTTGATATTGGAATATACGGTGGAAGATGTTGTAAGTGCTTCATCTTGGACTTCCAAAACGTTGGAGATAGATTTGGATACTATTGCCGAATTATTTGGAATAACTACAGATGAATTGGCAGCCGGTATTGCCGGCGAAGACGGTGCTCCCGAAATAGAAGGTTTTGCTATTGAGGCTACCACTCATGATGACAACAGTGTGGCTAGTAATACCAGCGGTGTCTGGGGGCATTGGTGGGATACAAGCGGCGACGTTTGTGATACATATAATCAAGATACTTCCGCTTTTTATGCGGAGTGGAACGATGAGGATAATGTCTTTGCAATTGGGCAATATCCCGGTCACCTCAGTGTCGGGGATAGCATAACAGTATTGGAATGCCTGAAGTATAATGATTTGCGAGTAGCTGTGCAAATAACGTATATTGTAACTGCTGAATGAGGAATATCAAGATCCGGAGACTGCTCCGACTGGAAACCCGACAACCGTTGAGAATACCATTACGCTTACGAAGGCATATGATAATACATATACATCTGTTGAATACGATGTGAAAGATATACTCTGTAATGCATTCAAGATGGCTACTTATGAAATATACAGTGCTATAAATAACGGTAATTTGAAAGTTTATCTAAATGAAGAAACCACCGAAGAACCATCATATACAGCAGACGCTCCAGGGTACTGGATTGATGCAAATGGTGCATCTATTGCTTATGCAAATGGCATTATATGGATCAGTTTGGGCTATGATAGGACTTCTTTATACCTTTACGGAGGAAATCATCCTGATAATTGTAGCACAAGTGGGCAGGAAGTTAGTACTAAGATGATTATTGCTTGCAATGGTGGTAAAGCTATTTTCAATATTACTTACGATGTAACAGCGCAAGTTTCGGAATAAGAGCAAACCGAATAGAAGAGAATTGTGCCAAGAAGATACATCTGTCTGGGCACAATTCCATCTTAAATCCAAATATACTAATGAGAAATATACGATTGATTAGATTGTCTGTTATGCTATTTTCATTCTGCATTTTAGGCTGTAGTAATAATGATGCTGCTTTGGCAGATTATATTATGATAGATGAGGATCAGCTTAAAGTAGCTTTGGAATCGGAAGATACTACAGCATCTATTGAATTTACAGCTTTGACATCATGGAAAGCAGTCGTGAAAGATGCTAATAATAAATGGATAACTCTACCTAATAGCTCGGGAATAGGCGGAGTAATGGCTATGAAGATTAGTGTTACAAAAAATGTTAGTGCAATAGCCCGCACTGCAACAATAACTCTCACTTGTAGAAATACAACGAAAGAAATAACAGTTACCCAAGGAGGAAGTACTTTACATATTATGGATGAATCCAATGTGGAAAATCTCGATAAATACTATAAACCTGCCGAGTTTAGCAACATTAATATGTTTCGTAGTGATGCTAAATGGTCATGGTTTCGTTCGGCACAGAGTGAGCACTTTTTTGTTTTCTGGGAATCAGGGTTTGGTGATGATCCGAATGCTGATAGCGTAGATGAGGCTTTGCGAGTGGATATTAATGATTTATTGGAAAAGGCGGAGCAATTCTATGCGACGAATATCGGAAAGCTAAAGTTTGCAGAAACTGTGCAAGGAAAATCTTATCTGGATAAATACAAGATGGAAATCTATCTGATGTATCAGACTGAATGGCTGGCAACAGGTTCAGGATACGATAATACAATCGGTGCTTTGTGGGTTAATCCAAGTACTTGTCAGCCAGTGGGCTCTACTATTGCTCATGAGATTGGGCATAGTTTCCAATATCAAGTATATTGCGATAAACTATTACAAGGTGCGACTGACGATTCTAAGAAGGGATTTCGTTATGGATATGAAGGTAGCAATGGAGGTAATACTTTCTGGGAACAATGTGCGCAATGGCAATCTTTTCAGGACTATCCTGAACAATTATTTAGCAACTCTAATTTTAATGTGTGGTTAGCTAATTGTCACAGGCATTTCGAACATGAATGGATGCGTTATGCCAGTTATTGGTTGCAATATTACTGGGTTGCCAAGCATGGAATGGAAACTGTAGGTAATATTTGGATGCAATCGGTTTATCCCGAAGATGCTATTTCTTCATATATGCGTCTGTACTGTGATAATCAGTGGGAGACTATGCGTGCGGAACTTTATGATTATGCTGCACGAATGGCGACTTTTGACATTGATATTATACGAGATTACTCGGCTGGATATATTGGCCAATATTCCACCACACTATATGATATAGCTGATGATTATTATCAGATTGCTTATGCCGATTGCCCTGGTACAACAGGCTTTAATGTGATTGCTCTGAATGTTCCTGATGCCGGGACAAAAATTGAAGCAAACTTTGTGGGATTGCAACCGAGTTCCGATTTGGCTGCTGTTGATCCGGGTAATATTATTGATGGCGATGGCAACATAGTTGCCACTACAACAAATTATAATACCATCAGTAACATAACAGCAGGATGGTGTTATGGATTTGTAGCTTTGAAATCAGATGGAACTCGCGTATACGGGGATATGAATCAACAGGCTACGGGTACTGTAAGTTTCTCAGTTCCTGCCAATACAGAAAATTTGTATTTGGTAGTGATGGGCGCACCAAAACAGTATAAAGTTCATCCGTGGGATGAAAAAGAACAGAATGATGCTCAATGGCCTTATAAAGTGAAATTTATAAGCATGGACTTGCTTGGTCATTTTGATATAGATATGGATGCTGTCCCCAAAAATGTGCAATTTACCTACAATGTTAATTGTGATGCCGCAATAACAGACTATAATTTAGGTTCTATTGATTTGCAGAGCAATGGAGATATTAAAAAATTATCACAAGCTTTTGTAATGCAGCCCAATGTACTTAGCAGTAATACACTAGCTATTACAAATGGACAGACTTCGAATCCGACTGCAGGCTATATCTCTTTAGGTCTATTGCAGACTGACGGGACTTGTTCCTATAATTACACAGCTAATAGTGGATTTTACTGTACGGCTGAAGGTAATCAGGGATCGTGGAGTAATAATGATCCTATCTGGGTTGAATACAATAAGGATACATTTGTTTTTAAGTATGGCCATAAGCCGGGAAGTAGTATAGCTGGAAGAAAATATACAATTAAGCCGGCATTAACATATATAAAAGATGATAAGCAATATATGGCTACATTTATAATTACTATGCGATTTTAAAGCATTAATTTATGTGGGAGTTTTTTACGGATCATTTAATTGTATGTGCTATATAAAAATAAGTATGAGAAACAATAAGATTTTTCACTTCATTACTCTCTGTTTATTAATAATAATGACAGAAAATGAAGCTGTATGCGCTCAAGAGTCAGACTTAGCTTTATCCAAGAAAGAAACATCTACAGCTGTTCCCGATTCCTTAAAGTTGGCTGCGTTCTACAAAAAATACCTAGATGCCGATGGAATACCAGTCATTTCATCGGAGAAAGTAGATGATGAGGCTCTGAAAGTAGCACGTAAAATCATCGTGGGAATGCTTGCCAAACGAGAGGATGTAAAGGCTTACATGGTGAAGAAGCATTGTCGCTTTATGGTTATCGGTGAAAAAGAAGAGGTTTGCGACATACCTGAATATGCTCATATTTGCAGTTCTCCTGATAGCATGGCTTACTGGAATAAGCGATCCCGAGGATTTGGTGGTGCACCCGAGGATGATCTCAGTTCGAGTTGCGGAGAAGAGAACTTAATTTGTCTACCCGGAGATCGTTATGAAGGAGAGAACATTCTGATTCATGAATTTGCCCACCTTATTCATACGGTTGGTATAGTCGGTGTCGATCCTGATTTCAATAATAAGTTGGAGGCAGTGATGAAACATGCCATAGAAAAAGGACTGTGGAAGAATACTTATGCACTATCTAACAAAGAAGAGTATTTTGCAGAAACAGTGCAATCTTTCTTCAACTGCAACCGTTATTCAGAAAAGCCCAATGGGGTACATAATTCCATAAACAGAAGAGAAAAATTAAAAGAATATGATCCGGAAATGTATCAGTTACTACTAAACTACTTTTACAAAACATATCTCCCCATTTGTAATCAAGTTCATCTTTAATAATTAACTATGAGAAAGTTACTCTACATCTTCTTCCCACTGCTCTGCTTTTTGGGCCACATTACGCCGGCCTCATCACAACAGACAGCATGGAATGCTCCGAGCAATGGGAACCCTGTTATTCCGGGATACTTTGCCGATCCTACGGTTAAGAAGTTCGGCGATACTTATTATATCTATGCAACGACTGATGGGAATGGAGGAGGATTAGGTCCATCAGTGGTATGGACGTCTAAGGATTTTCAGAACTGGACGATGATACCCATGAACTGGCCGACAACCTATCATATCTGGGCACCGGACGTGATGCAGGGAACAGATGGTAAATACTACATGTACTACTGCGAACCCTGTAAAATCTATTGCGGCGTTTCGGATACACCGACAGGCCCTTGGCATAACATATTAGGAAATGACACAGCAGTATTGGTTCCCGATCGGTTTGTTACCAATGCGATTACGCTGGATGGGCAGTCTTTTGTTGATGATGATGGCTCCACGTATCTTTATTGGGGTACTTGGGGCATTTACAAAGGTTTTGGTTGCGGAGTAGGTAAACTTTCGGATGATATGAAAAGCTTTACCAAAACACACCTCATCCCCAACACGGAGGCTACGGATTTCTTTGAAGCTCCCTTTATGATAAAAAGGAATGGAATCTATTATTTCATGTATTCATCGGGATCTTGTCACGACCATACGTATCGTGTGCAATATGCTACCAGTAAGGTAGGACCAATGGGGCCATTCACCTTTGGAAAGAATAATCCAATCTTATCAACGAATGCAGATAGTACCATACATGGACCGGGGCATCACAGCATTCTTCAAGAGGGTGATGACTACTACATCGTGTATCACCGGCACAACATCCCACAGTCTACTCGCGGAATGCATCGGCAGATAGCGATCGATAAGCTGATCTTCAGTGAAGACGGAACAATAGAAAGGGTTGATGCAGGGCATCTGGGAGTTGGCTGTTTACAGCCGTCAACCAATCTTTCTCCTAACCTTATACTGGGTAAATCGGTGAAAGCGTCTTCGTATTACAATGAATCTTTTAAACCGGAATACGCAGTAGACGATAACAACGCAACTCTGTGGAGACCGCGTACTTGTGGAAAAGAGTGGATTGAAATTGATTTAAAGAAGATTCAAGCCATACGCCGCATCTGGACGCAGTTTGAATATCCGACCTCTTTTTATCAATACATGATAGAGACTTCTACGAACAGCAAAGAGTGGGCCATCTTTGCAGACAAGCGAGACAATCGGCTGGCAGGTAGTCCAATGGTCGACTTTGGCAATACAAAGGCTCGCTACGTACGATTAACTGTGACGGGTGGACAAAAGGGCGGACAGTTCGGAGCAATATGGAATATCAAAGTATTTGCTGATAACGATCAGAACGGGGACCTCCTAACTCCGGCAGCAACTAAACGAGTAGGATTGTTCCTTGATATCAATGCTGACGACTACAAAGTAGGTGATTCCATTAGAAGCGTCAAGAATCGCATTGGTAAAGGAGTATTTACAAGCGAAACATCTTCACTGCCCATCGTAATGAAAGACCAATTCAAAGCATTTGCCTTTGACAGCACACAGTGGTTTAAATCAAACTTCAGTCTGCCCGAAACAATGAAAAACAGTGCTCCATATACGCTCGAAGCATGGGTTTTTAATCCGCAAGCCAACGTAAACGAATGTATTGCCGATCTGGTTTCATCGGAAGGAGAATTGGAAAAGATCATGCTATGTAACGGTACGGAAACACGATGTGGCGTCGTTTGCCACTTTGGATGGTTTGAAGACATGGGCTTTTCTGAAATAGTGCAAAAAGGAGGATGGCAACATTGGGTCATTACTTACGATGGATATGTAGAAAAAGTATATCTTAATGGCAAAAAGATGAAGGAAAAAGATATTGTATTACTTTTGCCTAAGGGAGAATACATAACGCTTGGCAAAACAGCCATTGGTGACTGGCCTTTTACTGGTTATCTCCATTCTTTAAAGGTATATGATACACCTTTTAGTGAAAAAGAGATTCAAAACGGATTATAAATTAAACACTATACTTATCATGAGAAAAACTTTATTAGCTATTACATTGGCTGCCATAACGCTCGCTGCCAATGCTCAAAAGAAGCATGATAATGCCGGTTATCCTTTTGCTCCTGTACCTTTTACCGCAGTGAAAGTAACTGATTCTTTCTGGGGGCAGCGTCTCAAAGCAAGCCGAGAAGTAACCATTCCTCTTGCTTTTAGCAAATGTGAAGAAACAGGACGCTATCTAAACTTTGTGCGAGCAGCTCACCCAAGTGACACAATCAAAGTTGGTGGATTCTCTTTTGACGATACAGATGTATATAAAACAATTGAAGGTGCCAGTTATTCTATGCAAATGTACCCAAATAAAAAATTGGCTAAGTACATCGATAGCATATTGGTGCTTGTTGCAGCTGCTCAAGAGCCAGATGGCTACTTGTACACTGCACGTACGCAAAATCCAAAGCATCCACACGAATGGGCAGGAAACAAACGTTGGGAAAAAGAAGAAGATTTAAGTCACGAGTTGTATAATTTAGGACATATGGTAGAAGGGGCTATTGCTCATTATCAGGCTACCGGCAAACGCAATTTTCTTGATATAGCAATTAAATATGCAGACTGTGTATGCCGCGCCATTGGCGATAAGCCCGGACAGTTGGTTGTTGTACCGGGCCATCAGATAGCCGAGATGGCGCTTGCCAAACTTTACTTAGTCACCGGCGACAAGAAATATCTCAATGAAGCTAAATTCTTTCTCGACAAAAGAGGATATACCGAACGAAAAGATGCGTATAGCCAAGCACATGAACCAGTAGTTAAACAAGATGAGGCTGTAGGACATGCCGTGCGGGCAGCTTACATGTATTCCGGGATGGCGGATGTAGCTGCACTAAGTGGCGACACGGCCTACATTCATGCTATCGATAGAATTTGGGATAATATTGTGAACAAGAAGCTTTACCTCACCGGAGGCATCGGGGCAACAAGTAACGGAGAAGCATTCGGAGAGAATTATGAGCTACCCAACATGTCGGCTTATTGCGAAACTTGTGCCGCCATAGGAAATGTGTACTTAAACTACCGTTTATTCCTTCTGCATGGAGAATCTAAATATTATGATGTATTGGAACGTACGCTTTATAACGGATTGATTTCTGGAGTATCACTCGATGGCGGCGGGTTCTTCTACCCTAACCCATTGGAATCTATCGGACAGCATCAACGTCAGCCGTGGTTTGGTTGTGCTTGCTGCCCGTCAAACATCTGCCGCTTTATACCTTCCGTTCCAGGATACGTATATGCTGTGCACAACAGTGATGTGTATGTAAATCTCTTTATGGGAAACGACGCTCATTTGAAAGTGAACGGAAAAGCCGTAACACTAAAACAAGAAACGAATTATCCGTGGACAGGAGATATTAAACTAGAAGTTTCTCCTAGCGGTAAACAGGCGTTTAACCTTAAAATTCGTGTTCCTGGCTGGGTACAAGGCTCTGTTGTTCCCGGTAACTTATACAGCTATTCAGACAAGAAAGAATTGGGGTATAGCATCAAAGTAAATGGACAGAAAATGGAAGGAAGTACTGAAAAAGGATACTTCACGATCAATCGTACTTGGAGAAAAGGAGACCGCGTTGAAGTTCATTTTGACATGGAAGCGCGAACTGTAAAAGCACACTCGCTGGTAGAAGCTGATAGAGGAAAGGTCGCTATAGAACGTGGCCCTTTGGTATACTGTGCCGAATGGCCGGACAATGACTTTAGTGTGCTCAGTGTATTAGTGAATAAAAAGCCCCAATTCAACGTGATCTCAAAACCTGATTTGCTTTATGACATTAACATGATTCAAACCGATGCGCAAACATTGAGTTACGATGAAAGCGGTCGTTTAGTTACTAAGGATGTGAAGTTGAACATGATTCCTTACTATGCTTGGGCACATCGCGGAAGTGGAGAAATGGCCGTTTGGCTACCTATTGACTTGAACGCAACGAGGGCTAGCTTACCTCCCACTATTGCATCCGAGAGTAAGATAACGACTTCGCACAATGTGAAATCTATTACAGCCATTAACGACCAACTCCTTCCAAAAGATGAGAATGATCGTTCGGTTCCTTACTATCATTGGTGGCCTAAAGAGGGAACAACCGAATGGATAGCATACAAATTTCAGGATGCTAAAACCATTTCTCACTCTTCAGTATATTGGTATGATGATGGTCCTTGGGGAGGTTGCCGAGTTCCTGAATCATGGAAGCTATACTACAAAGGCACTTCGGGAGAGTGGAAGCCAGTGGATAATACCACCGTTTATGGAACTGAAAAAGGTATGAGCAATGAAGTTGTATTCAAACCCGTCACAACCACAGAAATGAAATTAGAAGTGAAGCTTCCGGAAAAGAATGCATCGGGAATCTTTGAATGGGAAGTAGAATAACTCAACCAAATAACTTATGAAGAAAGCAATATTATGGACTATCAGCGCATTGATTTCTATCAATGTACTCTATGCACAAGGCACTGCAGAAGACTATGAACGCGCCTTTACGCTGAACCAAAAATGGAAAAATAAAGTATTCTATTCGGATGTGCGTCCTCAGTGGATAAACAATACCAATCAATTTTGGTATGTAAGGGTCACTCCTGAAGGAAGAGTTTATGTGATTGTTGACGCAGTAAAAAAAACAAGAAAAGAGTTATTTAATCATCAAAAGCTGGCTAAACAACTTTCTTCTGCAACGCAGTGCAAAATAGAAACAAATAACCTGAATCTTCTGCAATTGGGAATAAATGCTACACACGATACACTCCGCTTTGTACAAAACGATCATAAGTGGACATATCTTGAGAAAAAAGATCTGCTGAAAGATGAAGGAAAAATAGAAAAGCCTACTCCCAATTATTGGGCTGAAGCCAGTGATGAGAGTAAGGGTGAACCTGTGGTTTCTCCCGACGGAACAAAGACGGCATTTATCAAAAATCAAAATGTGTATGTGAAGGAGAATGCATCGGGAAAAGAAAAGGCACTGAGTTTCGACGGTTCTCCGGGTGAATTCTATTCAGCTTATATCCAATGGTCACCCGACTCAAAGAAGGTAGCCGTGATGAAAGTTCGCCCGGCAGAGAAGCGATATATCTATTTCATAGAGTCATCTCCGGAGGATCAATTGCAGCCCAAGCTTCATAAACGCGAATACACCAAACCAGGCGATGCGCTAGCATTCAGGTGCCCTCGTATTTTCAATGTAAATGGCGACAAAGCCCACGTTCCTTCTACTGATCTCTTTAACAGTCAGTTTGAAGTGAGAGGATTGGAATGGGATGCCGCCAGTAAGAACATTCTATTCGAGTATAATGAACGTGGACATCAGACATTCAGAGTATTAGAGCTATCTTCAGAAACAGGAAAAGTAAGAACTGTTATCGAGGAGACTAGCAAGACCTTTATAAACTACAACCGCTACTTCCGAAAGGATCTTACCAATGGAAACGAGATTATCTGGATGAGCGAACGTGATAATTGGAATCACTTGTATTTATACGACCGACACACAGGTAAAGTGAAAAATCAAATAACCAAAGGCGAATGGTATGTACGCGACGTGATACACGTTGACGAACAAAATCAGATCATTTACTTCTCGGCCAATGGCATGGTGCCCAATGAGGATCCTTATCTCCTCAGATATTATCGCATTAACTTCGATGGAAGCGGACTAATCTGCCTCACTCCGGAGGAAGGAATGCATCAGGCTACATTCTCTACAGATATGAGATCTTTGGTGGATGTATATTCTTTGGTGAATAAAGCTCCGGTTGCCGTTCTTCGTAGTGCAAGCGACGGAAAGATCATAATGTCGCTAGAGACTGCGGACATAAGCGAATTAGCAAAGGCTGGATGGCGGGCTCCTGAAGTTTTCTCGGCTAAAGGAAGAGACGGTAAAACGGATATGTGGGGTGTCATCTTCAGACCAACGAACTTTGATCCTGCGAAGAAGTATCCGATTATTGAATATATCTATGCCGGGCCCGGTAACCAGTACACACCTAAATCTTTCTCAGCATATAATTGGTCTATGTCCAGCTTGGCTGAACTAGGATTTATTGTAGTACAACTTGATGGAATGGGGACTTCTTTCCGTTCCAAAGCATTTGAGGATGTATGTTATAAGAATCTGAAAGATGCCGGATTACCCGACCGGATAGCATGGATAAAAGCAGCAGCAACCAAATACCCATATATGGATGTCAGTCGGGTAGGCATCTTCGGTGCATCTGCCGGTGGGCAAGAATCGACCAATGCCCTCTTGCTGTATCCTGATTTCTACAAAGCAGCCTACTCTTCTTGCGGATGTCACGACAACCGCATGGATAAAATCTGGTGGAATGAACAATGGATGGGCTATCCTATAGAGAAGCAATACGAAGAATGTTCAAACGTAGTCAATGCACATTTACTTAAACGCCCGCTAATGCTAGTGGTAGGTGAAGTGGATGACAATGTAGATCCAGCCTCAACCATGCAGGTGGTCAACGCACTAATAAAAGCAAAGAAAGACTTTGAATTAGTCGTAATACCAGGCTCTAATCATACAATGGGAGGAGATTATGGAGAACATAAACGATATGATTTCTTTGTGCGCTATTTATTAAATGTGGATCCTCCGAAGTGGTAAGACTCTGCGAAGTCTTCTCTTTACAAGAAAATCTCAAGAAGAGAAGAGCAAAACAAAAATGACTTCTGCAGATTAAAAAGATTTTTTATCGACAGAAGTCATTAGTAACCTACTTTTTAAAACTATTGAGTTACTCCATAGAAACAGCTGTACCGCATGCAGTAACCATCAACATACTACCACTGCCACCTACTGTTTCGTAATCAAGATCAACTCCGATTACAGCGTTAGCTCCCATACGTGCTGCTTGCTCTTCCATCTCTCTGAGTGCTGTTTCTTTAGCCTCACGAAGGACTTCTTCATAAGAGCCTGAACGCCCACCCACAATGTCGCGAATGCTCGCAAAGATATCACGAAATACATTGGCACCAATAATAGTCTCTCCGGACACAATGCCATAATAATTGGTTATTCGTTTTCCTTCGATAACTGAAGTTGTAGTTAGTAACATAGCTCTTTATATTTAATAGTTTACGACCTATTTATTAGACGCAACAAGTATACACTTAATTGCAAGTACTAAAACATTTTTCTGACTCTTTCTATTCCGGTAATCAGTCCATCAATCTCCTCCTTTGTATTGTAGAGTGCCAAAGAAACACGAACAGTACCTTCGATGCCCAATCGTCGCATTAACGGTTCTGCACAATGATGCCCGGTACGTACTGCAATCCCTAAACGATCGAGTAAAGTGCCCATGTCAAAATGGTGAATATTACCAACCAAGAAAGATATAACACTACTTTTGTGTTCTGCCTCTCCAAAAATATGCATTCCTTCTATCTCTTTGAGCCGTTGCATGGCATAGGCTGTAAGTTCTTGATCATGCGCAGCTATCTGATCCATACCAATAGCCGAAATGTAGTCCAGAGCTTTTGCTAAGCCCGTAGTTCCAATGTAATCGGGTGTACCAGCCTCAAACTTAAAAGGTAACTCATTAAAAGTAGTCTTTTCAAAACTCACACTTTGAATCATCTCACCTCCACCTTGATAAGGCGGCAGCTTGTCAAGCCACTCCTCTTTTCCATAAAGTACCCCCACACCTGTAGGACCGTACACTTTATGACCCGAGAAAGCAAAGAAATCGGCATCTAAATCCTGCACATCTACCTTCATGTGAGGTACAGATTGCGCACCATCTATAAGCACAGGCACGCCATGAGCATGAGCAGTCTCAATCATCTCCTTTACCGGATTGATCGTACCCAGTACATTAGAAATATGGGCCATGCTCACAATCTTTGTTCGCTCAGAAAAGAGCTTTTCATATTCATCCAGCAACAATTCACCCTTATCACTCATAGGAATCACCTTGATACTGATTCCCTTACGAGCAGCCAACAATTGCCAAGGAACAATATTACTATGATGCTCCATTGTAGAAATGATCACTTCATCGCCTTCACTCATAAACTCTTCGCCAAAACAGAAAGCAACCAGATTAATAGCTTCCGTAGTACCACGAGTGAAGATAACCTCACTCGTACTACGGGCGTTAATAAACTGACGAACGGTTTCACGTGAACCTTCGTGTAATTCGGTGGCTTGTTGTGACAAAAAATGTACGCCACGATGAACATTAGCATTCACGGAATAGTATTCTTCAACAATAGCGTCGACCACACAACGAGGTTTCTGCGTAGTTGCTCCATTATCAAAATAGACTAAAGGCTTTCCGTATATCTCCCTCGAAAGTATCGGAAAGTCAGCCCTGATTTTAGTTATATCCATCATGTTTATTCTGATTACTTACAAATAGCACACCCCTGACATTTATTTAACTCGCCACGAAATCTTTTTTCCACCAACAAATGCAATCTGTCTTTCAATGCATCCAGACGGATGGTATCTATCACTTCATTGACGAAAGCAAACATCAACAACAGACGAGCTTCTTTCGCTGAAATACCTCTAGCGCGCATATAGAACAATGCATTCTCATCCAACTGACCGATCGTAGCTCCATGGCTGCACTTAACGTCATCAGCATAGATCTCTAGTTGAGGTTGTGTGTACATACGTGCATCACGAGTGACACAAAGATTACGATTAGTTTGTTGCGCATTCGTGTGTTGCGCACCCGGACGAACGAGTACAATTCCGGCAAAAGCTCCCACGGCATGATCGTCAAGCACATATTTAAAGAGTTCTTTACTTTCGCAATCGGGTACAGCATGATCAATAAACGTATGGTTGTCCACATGTTGATTCTTATCTGTTATAGCCATTCCATAAAGATGGGTTTCAGCACCGGGACCCGCCAAGGTCACTTCGGTCGTATTGCGTGTAATACCGTTATGAAGAGTCATATTATTTAGCAGAAGATGGCTACTTGCCTCTTGCTTAGCATATATATTGCTAAGGCGAACAGTACTTGTATGTGTCTCCTCCAGTTCATACATATCAAACACCGTGTTCTCGCCGGCATAAATTTCCACAACCTGCGTAGCAAGAAAGTTCACATGATCCATCGCATGATCGCATATCAACAAACGTGCCTGAGCTCCCTCTTCAAGGATAATCAATATCCGGCGATTCATCATGAAATTAACGTCTCCACGCAGGATATTCACTAACTGGATAGGTTTTTCTACCACTACATTTTTTGGAACGTAAAGTACTACGCCATCTTGAACAAAAGTAGTATTGAAGGCTGTTACTCCATCTTTTGATGTGTCAGCCAACTGACCATAGTACTTTGCTATCAATTCCGGTCGCTCTTCCGATACATCTTTCAAACTACCAAAAATCACCCTCTCGGGCAAATGAGATTTGGGCAAAGCTTTCTTGTAAAAAGAGTCATTCACTACAAAAAACAAGGATGTACTCATATTGGGCACATCACATTTAAACACCTCATAGGGGTCTACAGGTATAGGTAGACGATTCAAATTTAGTCCGTAGTCAGGAACAAAGCATTTGCTGATATCAGTATATTTATAGTCTTCCTGCTTCCTTGTAGGAAAGCCCAACCGCTTAAAATCGGCAAAAGCTCTTGCTCTGGCAGAGTTTAGTATCTCTGAGCTATGAGTGCAAATCATTGCTTCACATTGTGCATAGAGATCTATATATTGCTGTTCTACACTCATAATTATTCTCCTATCTCCTTCTTTATCCAATCATAGCCCTTTTCTTCGAGTTCTAAAGCTAATTCCGGACCTGCCGTTTTAACAATGCGACCATCATACAGAACATGTACAACATCTGGTTTAATATAATCCAACAAGCGCTGATAGTGAGTAATCACAATACAACTATTATCGGGAGATTTCAATTTATTCACACCCTCAGCTACGATGCGCAAAGCATCAATATCCAAGCCGGAATCAGTTTCGTCAAGAATGCTCAATTTAGGCTCGAGCATAGCCATCTGGAATATCTCGTTACGTTTCTTCTCTCCACCACTAAAACCTTCATTCACACTGCGATTGGCCAATTTATTATCTAGCTCCACAACTGCACGCTTTTCACGCATCAACTTAAGAAATTCACTCGCTGAAATAGGTGAAAGCCCCCTGTACTTCCTTTGCTCATTAATAGCGGCACGCATAAAATTGACCATGCTAACACCCGGAATTTCTACCGGATATTGAAAGGAAAGAAAAATTCCTTCATGACTACGATCTTCGGCGCTAAGCTCTAGCAAGTCTTTACCACAAAAAGTAACATTACCTTTAGTCACTTCAAAGACAGGGTTACCTACAAGCACGCTGCTCAAAGTACTCTTCCCAGAACCATTCGGTCCCATAATAGCATGTATCTCGCCAGGTTTTACAGAAAGATTGATACCTCTCAATATTTCTTTGCCGTTGATGGCGGCATGCAAATCTCTTATTTCTAACATTTATATACGATTTAACTTATTACTATTTAAGAATGAATTTATCCTACGCTTCCTTCCAAAGAGATGGATAATAGCTTCTGCGCTTCAACGGCAAATTCC
>DBTL01000138.1:0-33528 GCA_002307035.1 Bacteroides sp. UBA1317 | reverse complement strand
CTTCAACGGCAAATTCCATCGGAAGCTTATTCAAAACCTCTTTAGCATAGCCGTTCACGATCAAGCCAATAGCATCTTCAGTCGAAATGCCGCGTTGATTACAATAAAATATCTGATCTTCATTGATCTTACTTGTTGTGGCTTCGTGCTCCACAACTGCCGTTTCGTTGCGTATATCCATATAAGGGAAAGTATGTGCACCACACTTATCACCCAACAACAAAGAATCGCATTGACTATAGTTCCGGCTTCCTTCAGCCTTTTCGGCTACACGCACCAAACCACGATAAGAATTTTCACTCTTACCCGCAGAAATACCTTTGCTCACAATAGTGCTACGCGTATTGCGTCCAAGATGAATCATCTTTGTACCGGTATCAGCCTGTTGGTAGTGGTTGGTTACCGCTACACTGTAAAACTCAGCAGTAGAATTATCTCCTGTTAATATACAAGATGGATACTTCCACGTGATAGCACTTCCTGTTTCCACTTGAGTCCACGAAAGTTTGCTCGCTACACCTTTGCAATTTCCCCGCTTGGTGACAAAGTTATAAACCCCTCCCTTGCCCTGAGCATCACCCGGATACCAGTTTTGAACGGTACTATATTTCACTTCAGCTCTATCATGCACTATTATTTCAACAATAGCAGCATGTAACTGATTCTCGTCACGCATTGGAGCGGTACAACCCTCAAGATATGATACGTATGAATCATCATCAGCCACAATAAGTGTCCGCTCGAATTGCCCCGTATTGATTGCATTTATACGAAAATAAGTAGAGAGTTCCATTGGACAACGCACTCCTTTTGGTATATATACAAAAGAACCATCCGAGAAAACGGCAGAATTGAGAGCCGCAAAAAAGTTATCGCGATACCCTACTACTGACCCCATATATTTCTTTACTAAATCGGGATGCTCACGTACTGCTTCGCTAAACGAACAGAAAATAATACCCTTTTCCATCAGACTCTCTTTAAAAGTAGTCTTAACTGAAACAGAGTCCATAACCGCATCAACAGCCATTCCACTCAAAATCATCTGCTCCTCCAAAGAAATGCCCAATTTATTGAATGTCTTAATCAACTCAGGATCAACTTCATCCAGACTTTTAGGTCCTTCCTTCTTCTTAGTCGGATCGGCATAATAAGAGATAGCCTGATAATCAATCTTAGGTATACGTAAGTGCGCCCATGTGGGCATTTCCAACGTTAGCCAATGGCGGTAAGCTTTTAATCGAAATTCAAGCATCCATTCAGGTTCATCTTTCTTCGATGAGATAAGACGAACAATATCTTCGTTAAGCCCCTTCTCAATAACGTCCGTATCAACATCCGTCGTGAAGCCATACTTATACTTCTCTTGAGTGAGCTCTTTTACATATTTATTAGGTTCTTCTTGTTGCATAATCTATTTGAAAATATATTGTTGTGAAACTTTCTTTGCTGCGGGGAAAAAGAACCTCGCAACATCTCTCATGGGATAATATAACACTGATTTAGTCTTCTTTGTTTGGCTTATCAGGTGATTCCCTGTATCAATAAACTCAATTACACCTACAAAGAGAGCTAGGATAAGCAAATATTTTAAAGCACCCAATCCCGCTCCTAGCAATTGATTAAGCCAGCCGAGCGATATAGCCTCCATTGTCTTGGTAATCAAAAGAGCAAGCATTCCAAATAATAAAGGTACAACAATCCAAATTGCAAGAAAAGCCATAATTTGAGCTAAAGTCATGGATTCTGTTAAAGTTGGACAAATTTTATCTGCCAACGAGACATACAATGCTTTTGCTGCTAATAAACCAACAATAAGCCCCAATATAGAAGCCAATTGTCTCACAAATCCTTTTCTGAAACCCAAGAATGCTCCAAGAGCTATCACTATGAGAATTATACTATCTATTATTGTCATTACATAATTCTTTCAAAAACTTTCATAAAAAATGTGCCAATATGCTTTTTGAAGTGAGCCAACAAAAGAGACAACTTTATTGGCATTCAGCATATTGGCACATTAGCACATTCGTGCTATTGCATCTATAATGTTTGCTTCACTTCTATTTCTTCGTATGTTTCGATGAAATCACCAATTCTCAAATCATTGAAATTAGCCAGACTAATACCGCATTCATAATTCACGGCAACTTCTCTCACATCATCCTTAAAACGTTTCAAAGCATTGATGCCGCCAGAATAGATTACAATACCATCTCGAACAAGACGAGCCTTATCTGAACGCTTTGCTTTTCCTTCTTTTACCATAGCACCAGCCACAGTACCCACTTTAGTTATGTGGAAAACTTCACGAACCTCAATAGAAGCAGTGACAACCTCTTTCACCACTGGAGCAAGCATACCTTCCATAGCTGCCTTAACCTCCTCTATGGCATCATAAATAATAGAATACATTCGAACATCAACTCCTTCTTGTTCAGCAAACTTACGAGCTGAAGCCGAAGGACGAACCTGAAATCCTATGATGATTGCATCTGAAGCAGCAGCCAGCGTTACATCGGACTCGGATATCTGCCCCACTGCCTTATGAATAACATTCACTTGTATCTGTTCTGTAGAAAGCTTAATCAACGAATCGCTTAAAGCTTCAATAGATCCATCTACATCACCTTTCACAATAATGTTCAGTTCCTTAAAGTTACCAAGAGCAATACGACGTCCAAGTTCGTCAAGCGTAAGTATCTTCTGAGTACGTAATCCTTGTTCACGTTGCAGTTGTTCACGCTTATTTGCTATTTCACGAGCCTCCTGCTCCGTTTCAATAACGTGAAAAGTATCGCCTGCAGTAGGTGCACCATTCAGTCCAAGAATTAATACAGGTTCAGAAGGTCCCGCCTCCTTAATACGTTGGTTACGCTCATTAAACATAGCTTTAACACGTCCGAAATTCGTTCCAGCCAAAACGATGTCACCCATTTTGAGCGTACCATTAGATACTAAGACTGTTGCCACATAGCCTCTACCTTTGTCCAAAGTAGACTCAATGACAGACCCCATTCCACGGCGATTCGGATTTGCTTTCAAGTCAAGCATCTCAGCTTCGAGCAAAACTTTCTCCATCAATTCTTTCACACCCAAGCCTTGCTTGGCCGAAATATCTTGTGACTGGTATTTACCTCCCCATTCTTCTACAAGGAAATTCATTCCAGCTAATTCTTCTTTTATTCTATCTGGATTAGCCCCTGATTTATCAATTTTATTAATAGCAAATACAATGGGAACTCCAGCCGCCATAGCATGGTTAATAGCTTCTTTGGTCTGAGGCATCACATTGTCGTCAGCCGCTACAATTATAATAGCAATATCTGTCACTTTTGCACCACGAGCACGCATAGCTGTAAAAGCCTCATGACCGGGAGTATCAAGGAAAGTTATTCTACGCCCATCTTCCTGTTTCACATTATATGCGCCAATGTGCTGGGTGATCCCACCAGCTTCACCAGCAATAACATTTGCCTTACGAATATAGTCCAGCAGAGAAGTTTTACCATGGTCAACGTGTCCCATTACTGTAACAATTGGTGCACGATGCTCCAATTCTTCGGGGGCATCTTCTTCCTCAACAATAGCTTGCGACACTTCTGCACTTACATACTCTGTTTTATAACCAAACTCTTCAGCTACAAGATTGATGGTTTCGGCATCCAAACGCTGATTAATAGATACCATCATACCAATACTCATGCACGTACCAATCACTTGATTCACTGAAATATCCATCATATTGGCAAGTTCATTAGCCGTCACAAATTCTGTCAGCTTCAGAATACGGCTTTCAGCCATTTCTTGATCATCAAGTTCTTGCTGTCTATTAAAAGCCGTTTCTCGTTTCTCTTTACGATATTTTGAAGTCTTATTCTTGCCCTTAGTCGTCAAACGAGCCAAGGTTTCCTTTACCTGCTTAGCAACATCCTCCTCTTTTACTTCCTGTTTGATTACAGGCTTCTTAAAGCGATCTTTGTTATTAACGCTAAGCTTACTTTTATTTGCTTGGGTATTTCCATTTGGATGTTGATGTTGGCTAGGCGTCTTTACACTTTTTTCACTATTGGGAACAGGACGTGCAAAATTAGATGTCACATTATTAATATCAATTTTTTCCTTATTAATGCGGTTGCGTTTCTTCTTAGCTGCAGCATCAGAACTTTCTTTTGCCACCATCTTCATTGGCTTAGGAGGCTCTTCTTTACGAATTTCTTTGATGATAGCCTCTTTCATCTGTTTTTTCTGATCCTGACGAACTTTGTCTTTATCTTCACGCTCTCTGCGTTTTTCTTCTTTAGACTTCTTTTTGGGACGAGTCGTCTGATTTAATGCAGCAAGATCAATTTGACCTATAACATTAATTTTTGAGACAAATTCTGTAGGTCTAATTTTGAAAACATCATCATCGTCACCATTCGGTAAAGATAACTCAGGTTCAGGAGTTGCTTCCATTTTTTCTTCTAACTTTTCTTCTATAATAGGCACTGAAGTAACTTCCGGTACTCTTTCAGTGACCAGAGAAACATCTTTCACTATTTCAGGTTCAATCGCCGTCAATGCCTTAGCCGGTTCTTCTTTTTCAGCAAAATCTTTTTTGATTATTGGAGCAACAGATTTTGCTGCTGCTTCCACTATTTGTACCTCTTGAACCTTCATTGGTTCAGATGTAACCTCTGGTTGTTTTTCTACTTCTGGTTCCTTTTCTATTTTTCTTCGGCGCAGATTGTCCAGATCTATCTTTCCGACAGGCTTAAACTTCGGGCGAACGTCTTCAGGAACAACAGTCTTAATAACATCATCCACTTTGGACTTTTCCGGCTCAGCATTTTCATATCCATCGATAGTAACCGCAATTTTAGTACGATCTTTATTCTGACGTTCCTGAATGAAACGTTCAGATTCTATCCTCAAGTTCTTATCTGTGCTGAACGCTTTCACGAGCATAGCATATTGTTCCTCGGTAATTTTCGCATTAGGGCTTGCCTCAATAGAATACCCTTTCTTTTGCAAGAACTCAACAACCGTCGTGATTCCCACATTCAAATCTCTTGTAACTTTGCTTAACCTTATCGTCATAGTTTAAATTAAATGAAGAATGAAGTGACCTAGCTATTAAATATTAATTTTCTTCAAACTCCGATTTCAAAATACGCAATACCTCGTCCACTGTTTCTTCTTCCAGATCCGTTTTTTCAATCAACATCTCACGAGGAGCACTCAATACAGCCTTCGCCGTATCAATGCCTATGCTCTTAATAGCATCAATAACCCATCCATCAATTTCATCACTGAATTCATCAAGATAGATATCTTCATCCTGCGCGGTTTCATCCAATTCACGGAATACGTCTATAGTGTATTCGGTCAACATACTGGCCAGTTTGATATTCAAACCACCTTTTCCAATAGCTAGCGAGACTTCTTCCGGTTTAAGGAAAACTTCCGCTCTACGTTCTTCCTCATTCAGTCTGATGGAAGAGACCTTTGCCGGGCTGAGAGAACGTTGAATAAACAATGAAAGATTCGAAGTGTAATTGATCACATCAATATTTTCATTCCGCAATTCACGTACAATGCCATGTATACGGCTACCCTTTACTCCTACACAAGCTCCCACGGGATCAATTCTGTCATCATAAGATTCCACAGCAATCTTTGCACGTTCACCTGGTATACGAGCTATTTTCTTAATTGTAATTAATCCATCATTTATTTCAGGCACTTCCATCTCAAACAAGCGTTGAAGAAATACTGGAGACGTGCGTGAAAGAATAATTTTCGGATTGTTGTTTTTATTATCTACACGAGCTACAACAGCACGTGCTGTCTCTCCCTTACGATAAAAATCGCTAGGAATTTGCTCTGTTTTAGGCAACAATAACTCATTCCCTTCGTCATCAAGTAGCAAAATTTCTTTCTTCCAGATCTGATATACTTCCGCATTGATTATAGTACCTACTTGATCTATATATTTATTGTAAAGACTATCTTTCTCAAGCTCAAGAATTTTAGAGGCCAATGTCTGGCGAAGATTTAAGATTGCACGACGTCCGAATTTGGCAAAAATGACTTCATCTGTCACTTCCTCACCAACTTCAAACGAAGCATCTATTTTCTGGGCTTCCGTCAATGGAATCTGCATATTCGGATTCGTCAAATCTTCATCCGCTACAACTTCACGATTACGCCATATCTCAAAATCCCCTTTATCAGGATTTACAATAACATCGTAATTTTCGTCTGTGCCAAACATTTTCGCGAGCACACTACGGAAAGACTCTTCGAGCACACTCACCATAGTTGTTCTATCGATATTTTTGAGTTCTTTAAACTCCGAAAATGTATCAATCAAACTGATTGTTTCCTCTTTCTTGGCCATAATTATTTAAAACTAATTAAGTATTTAGTGTATTTTATCTCAGGATAAGTGAAAGTTTCATCCTCTTCTTGTAGCTTAGGACGTTTGCTTCCTTCTGTTTTTACTTTTTTTCGCACCTCAACCACAAACTTTTCTTCATTAGCTTCTTTCAAAACCCCCGTCAGTTTACGCCCATCTTTAGTCAACACTTCCACATCACTTCCAATATGAATATGATATTGCTGAAGTACTTTGAAAGGTTGCCCTATACCAGCAGATCCCACTTCTAGCTCATAATCAGTTTCTTCACGATTAAGTTTAGACTCTATGAATCGGCTTAACTCTACGCAGTCTTCAATCCAAACTCCTTCTGCATGATCTATTTCAACGACAATTTTATCGTCAGAACTAACAGTTACTTCTACCAGAAAGTAGTCTTTTTCTTCAAGCCATTCCTCAACAATTTGGCAAACAGTTTTTTTTTCTATCATGAACTAATTATATAAGTACAAAAAAAGGAGCCAAATCGCCCCTCCACCTTTCATCCGTTTCCGGTGCAAAGATACAAATAATCTATTCGACTACAAAATATTAGCGAAAAAAATCAAGAGATTTATGATTGAATACTATAGATTAATACGTATTTTTGCCACATTATTTATAAATAACGACTGAAAAAGAAATGAGAAAATGGCGTATTGAAGATTCGGAGGAACTTTACAACATTACTGGTTGGGGAACCTCGTACTTTGGTATTAATGAAAAAGGGCATGTTGTAGTCACTCCTCGCAAGGATGGAGTTGGAGTTGATTTAAAAGAACTGGTTGATGAATTGCAATTGCGTGATGTAGCTGCTCCTATGCTGATACGTTTTCCGGATATATTGGACAATCGTATCGAGAAAACAGCCCGTTGCTTTGAACAAGCAGCCGAAGAGTACAGTTACAAGGCCCAGAACTTTATAATTTATCCGATCAAGGTAAATCAAATGCGTCCGGTTGTTGAAGAAATTATCAGTCATGGAAAGAAATTTAATCTAGGCTTAGAAGCCGGCTCAAAGCCAGAACTTCATGCTGTGATAGCTGTTAATACAGACTCTGATTCTTTAATCATTTGCAATGGATACAAAGATGAAAGTTACATAGAGTTAGCACTCCTAGCGCAGAAAATGGGAAAAAGAATTTTTCTTGTTGTTGAGAAGCTCAATGAACTAAAATTGATAGCTAAGATAGCCAAACAATTAAATATAAGACCTAACATTGGCATACGCATTAAGTTAGCTTCATCTGGTAGTGGCAAATGGGAAGAATCAGGAGGAGATGCCAGTAAATTTGGCCTCACATCAAGCGAGTTGCTTGAAGCACTTGATTTCCTGGAAAAAAAAGAAATGAAAGAATGCCTAAAGTTAATTCACTTCCATATTGGCAGTCAGGTTACAAAAATTCGTCGTATCAAAACAGCATTACGAGAAGCCTCTCAATTTTATGTTCAACTTCATGCAATGGGATTCAAAATTGAATTCGTTGATATTGGAGGAGGACTAGGTGTTGATTATGACGGCACTCGTTCATCAAATAGTGAGAGTAGCGTAAATTATTCCATCCAAGAATATGTAAACGACTCTATTTCAACCCTTGTCGACGTAAGCGACAAAAATGGAATACCACATCCAAATATCATCACCGAAAGTGGACGAGCACTGACTGCTCACCACTCGGTGCTTATATTTGAAGTCTTGGAAACAACGACATTACCAGAATGGGATGATGATATAGTAGTAACAGAGAAGGATCATGAGCTGGTACAAGACCTATATAGTATTTGGGATACGCTAAATCAGAATAAAATGTTGGAAGCATGGCACGATGCACAACAAATACGAGAAGAAGCCTTGGATCTTTTCAGCCATGGCATAGTAGATTTAAAGACACGTGCACAAATAGAGCGATTGTATTGGTCGATCACCCGTGAAATAAACCAAATAGCCTCAGGGCTAAAACATGCTCCAGATGAATTTCGAGGTTTGTCCAAGTTACTAGCTGATAAATATTTTTGTAATTTCTCTCTATTTCAATCTTTACCAGATTCCTGGGCTATAGATCAAATATTTCCGATAATGCCAATACAGCGATTGGATGAAAAGCCTGATCGTTCAGCCACTTTGCAGGATGTAACATGCGATTCTGATGGGAAAATAGCGAACTTTATTTCCACAAAAAATGCGTCTCACTATCTTCCTGTACATAGTTTAAAGAGTAAAGAAGCTTATTATTTAGGCGCGTTCCTGGTAGGAGCCTATCAAGAGATACTAGGTGACATGCATAACCTGTTTGGAGATACCAATGCAGTGCATGTATCGGTAAATGATAAAGGTTACAATATAGAACAGATTATTGACGGAGAAACAGTTGCGGAAGTCTTAGATTACGTACAATACAGCCCAAAGAAGCTTGTCCGTACTTTAGAGACTTGGGTCACAAAATCGGTAAAAGAAGGGAAAATAACAGTAGAAGAAGGGAAAGAATTCTTATCTAACTATCGCTCTGGACTTTATGGATATACCTACTTGGAATAATCAAAGAATATAAATAAGAATTTGAAAGACGCACTGCATGCGTTTTGTAACTTTGTAACTAAATTATAAAGATGCAGAACGCATGCTTTTGCTTTTTCGCTAAAACTAAAGCAGAAAAGATGAAGAAGAAATTAACAGTGATTAAAGTAGGTGGAAAAATTGTAGAAGAAGAATCTTCTCTAAATAGTTTGCTGACTGATTTCGCCAAAATAGACGGTTGCAAGATACTGGTACACGGAGGTGGACGTTCGGCGACGAAAATAGCCTCGCAACTGGGTATTGAAAGCAAGATGGTGAACGGCAGGCGTATTACAGATGCCGAAACACTAAAAGTGGTAACAATGGTATATGGGGGACTTGTGAACAAGAACATTGTGGCCGCCTTACAAAGCAGAGGAATAAACGCCTTGGGCCTCACCGGAGCCGACATGAATATTATCCAATCAAAAAAACGTCCGGCTAAAGATGTCGACTATGGTTTTGTGGGCGATGGAGAAAACGTTGACACAGCAATACTTACCGAGTTACTAGAGAAAGACATTGTACCAGTTTTAGCGCCATTGACCCATGATGGTAAGGGAAATATGCTGAACACCAATGCAGATACTATTGCTGGGGAAACAGCGAAAGCACTTGCCCGGGATTTTGACGTAACTTTAATTTATTGTTTCGAAAAGAAAGGCGTGCTTCGCAATGAAACGGATGATGACAGTGTTATTCCTTTTATAACCCGGTCGGATTTCGAAGCATATGTGAATAATGGAGTCATTCAAGGAGGAATGATACCAAAACTAGAGAATGCCTTCGACGCTTTAGAAGCAGGAGTCTCAGAGGTAGTTATTACTCTGGCATCTAGCATAAATTCCATTGAAGGAACACGAATTAAAAAATAATTCAAAAAAAAGAAGAGTGAGACTGTAACTTTTCAAATACTCACCCGTCACTATTATAGAGATGCAAGAAATTAGCTTCCGAAATGACATACTGCCTTTGAAAGATAAACTCTTTCGGTTAGCACTCAGAATTACCCTCGACAGAGCCGAGGCTGAGGATGTCGTACAAGATACGATGATTCGAGTATGGAATAAACGTGAAGAATGGTCTCAGTTTGAATCTATTGAAGCTTACTGTTTGGTAATTGCTAAAAACTTAGCAATTGACCGTAGCCAAAAGAAAGAAGCTCAAAACGTTGAACTGACTCCCGATTTAGACGAAGCCAATGACGCATTAGGTCCTTATGACCAATTGGTTAATGAAGAACAAATGAAACTCATTCATCAGTTAATTAACGATCTTCCTGAAAAACAAAGGCTGATTATGCAGTTAAGAGATATTGAAGGAGAAACGTATAAAGAAATTGCGAGCATATTGAATCTAACAGAGGAACAAGTTAAAGTAAACCTCTTTAGAGCAAGGCAAAAAGTAAAACAACGGTATACTGAAATAGAAGAATATGGATTATAAATATATAGAACAGCTTTTGGAGCAATATTGGCAATGTCAAACCTCTTTGGAGGACGAAGCCGAATTGCGAGTTTTCTTTATGAAGAATAAAGAAATTCCCGCTCATCTGTTACAGTATAAAAATCTATTTGTGTATCAGCAACTTCAGCAAGAAGTTGGTCTAGGTAAAGACTTTGATATGCGAATTTTGTCTCAGATAGAAACTCCTGTCGTAAAAGCTAGGAGGTTAACCCTTACCACTAGATTTATGCCTTTCTTTAAGGCTGCAGCAGTAGTAGCAGTAATGTTGTCATTAGGTAATGTTGCTCAACAGACATTCTTTGGCGATGATAAATTAGATTACAATTACGACGCATATACAGACACGTACGATGACCCTGAAGTAGCATATAAGGAAGTATCTTCTGCATTAATGATGCTATCTGAAGGGATAAACAAATCACAGGACCAACATTTTGCCGATAGCATAAAAGCTAAAGCTGAAGTGATAAAAGAATGAGAAAAAGAGCTCTTTTAATATATTTGATGACATTATTGTCTGTCTTCGTATCAGCACAAGACTTTGCCACTCGCTTTTTGGCGGAACATAAAACAGATACAAATCTGTCTTGCGTCACAATCAGCCCGAAAATGATGGAAGAGATACTAAAAAATGATTCTGAAAAAGACGAAGGCGTTTTGGAAATAATATCGAACCTAAAAAGCATGCAGATGCTTACCTCTAAAGTGAAAGGGAAAACCTATTATAATGAAGCTTTAAAGGTGGTAGAGAAGAACTCTGATAGATTTGAACCATTTCTTTCTTTCCGTGATAAGTCAGAAAATTGCCAGATTATGGTAAGAAAGAAAAATGAGGCGATTGTTGAATTAGTTATGCTCATGCACGAGAAAAACCATTTTATGGTAATCAATTTCACCGGCATTATGAGCGCCGATTTCATTTCGAAATTAGCTAATTCTATGAAATAGAATAAAAAATTAATGTGTAATTTTCATTTGCTTTAAATATATACAACAGTTAGTGTGCTTTATTAAAACAACGTGAAACTGTGAAGTTTCAACTCTCTTAACTTTTTTGTAAATAACTAAGATAAAAGGGGTTGCTACGAAAGGTAGTAACCCTTTTATTATTTTAAGCCCCACACATATAACATTACGACTATTGTAACCTGATAACCATAAAAAAGGAGTATTCGTCACGAACACTCCCAGTTTTCCCCATTACGAGGTCAGTTAAATTAAGAGAGAATTTTATAATTTATGCAATCCCTTTTTAGAGAATTCGATTCTTGGATTTCCTTTATAAGCCACATCACCACTACCGCTTACGCTTCCCGTTAGATAGTCAGTAGCATAACACGAGATATCGCCCGAGCCACTAATCTTGGCCAAAACTTTCTGCGCCATTAATCCCGCAGCATTGATATCACCCGAGCCGGAAACGCCAAAATCTACTTCCTGAGATCTTCCGCTTAATGAAATATCTCCAGAACCAGCTATCTTCACATCGGTTCGGCGGCTACTTACCTCACTCAAATCAATATCACCTGAGCCTCTTACTGACAGTGACAGAAGAGGACACTTAATGCCTTTACCCTCAATGTCACCCGAACCTTGGATAGAGAACGCGATGCCTTTGTCACTTTTCATCCCATTAACTAGCAAAACATCTCCCGATCCTTGAATATTTATTTGCTCCAGAGATGGCCCTGACACCCGAACTTCTAACTTTCCTCTATTGAGTATATTCACGTTATCTTTAAATTTAATCAGTAAGATGCCATTCTCCGTTCTTACCTCTAAGAGATTCACAATATTATCAGAGCCATACAGTTCTACCGAAGGCTTACCAGCCGTTTGCTTATAAATTACATCGGGACTTCCCTGAAGTTTCAGGCTATTGAAGCTCCCCACTCTAACCCTTTTAGTAACAAGGTTACCACTCCCCACAACTCTTTGGGCCTGCGTACATGATGAAATAAATAACAGCATAGCTAACACTACACTAGAATACAACTTCTGTTTCATAATCTTCATTTATTTAAAATGCTTTTATTGTACCGATGCCACCTTTATTGAAATTCTTCTCTTTAGGCATACCTTTATAATTAATACTGCCAACACCTTTCACCGAAGCCGACAATGACTCTGTAGCATAGCAAGAGATATTCCCAACTCCTTGAGAGGAAGCCTCTACAGATTGCGCCTTTAGATTCACCGCTTCAATATCACCCACACCTTTAGAAGCAAAAAACGCCTCCTTTGCCAAACCTTGCAATTCCACATTACCAACCCCCATCGAACTGACTTTAAGTTTTTCGCATTGCACGGAATGTACCTTTACATTGCCAACTCCCTTACTTTCTATTTCCAAGTCAGAAGTTACAAGGCTATCTTCAATGGAAATATCACCAACACCTTTAAAATAAAGTCCGATCAAGGCGGGAGAACTTATCGTAATCTTCATTTTTTTTAAGTTCCTTATTTTGTTGTGCTTCTCTGTATTCAAAATCAATGTATTATCCTTCACCTCAACCTGCATGAGAGCAATGATGTTATCAGGACCATAGATTTGCACAGAAGTCGTTCCGTCTGTAGATTGACTAAAGAATACGTCACCCACAGTGCTGACGTCAATCTTATTAAACTCTTTTACTTTATACTTTCGAGTGATATAATTCTTACTAGGTTTTATGCTATCACCTAAGACGGTACAACCAGTGAGCAATCCTACCAGAAGAAGTGTTACCGATAAAAGTTTCATTCCTGTTTTCATGACTATCTTTTTAAGTTCATTTTGTATATTAGACGCAAACATAACGCAAAAAGTTGCACTCACTGCAACCTTTTTTTAAAATTGAAACAATTATTCGTTTGCCTGTTCAAAATATTATGCATTAATTTGCATGATTCTCATCACCCATCTTTTAAATAAATGTTCCGCAATAAATTGATTTGATAAAATTGGATAAAGTAATAGAAGACAAAGAACTAGGACGCCTAATAGTACGCATAAATTCGCGTGCCAAGCGACTTATTTTTCGTACCAAGAACAATGAAATTACCGTCACAGTTCCTCCTCAGACCTCAGAAAAGGAGGTAGAAGCTGCCGTAGAACAACTCCGTGCCAAGCTATTAGCTTCTAAAGACAAACTCTCTAACTCTTTAATCAACCTCGATTATAAGATTAATACTGAATATTTCAGACTATCCTTGATCAAAGGTAATCGTGACCAATTCCTTGCTCACTCAGAATTGGGAGAGATGCAGATCATTTGCCCGCCAAGTGCAGATTTTGCAGACGAGAAGCTACAGACTTGGTTACGTAAAGTAATAGAGGAAGCCTTGCGTAGAAATGCCAAGATCATTCTTCCACCCAGGCTCTATACGCTTGCCGAACAAAACAAATTACGTTATAAAAGTGTGAAGATCAATTCAAGCCGTGGCCGGTGGGGTAGTTGTTCCGCCCAAAAAGGCATTAATCTCTCCTACTTTTTAGTCCTTTTACCTCAGCATTTGATAGATTATGTACTGTTACATGAGCTCTGTCATACAAGAGAGATGAACCACGGTGAACGATTTTGGGATTTACTCAATAGCTATACTGATGGAAAAGCATTGATCCTACGCGAAGAACTTAAGAAGTATAAGACAGATATTTAAATCACTCTTGTGCCAATTGCTTTATAGCGCCATCCTCTTTTTCAAAGCGATACTTTCCACCTTTTTCACTTAAATCGAATGTCGAGACCTTCTGAGTTCGGTTATCCACTATCATCAGCGCACTCTGTTTGGCAAAGCGTTTTATTTCGACTAAAGCAGGTTCTGCCTTAATCAGGCTATTCATTACAAGACTATCATTCACAAACAGCGAAAGTGAATCACCAACAAACCCTTTCTCCAGAGTAACAACATAAGTTTCGACATAATTTCGTTCGGATTTCTTATCTTGTTGCATCTTCATGCTAATATAGACAAAGAGAACTACTACAATGATAACAGCAAACGCCAAAAGCCCATTGCCTACCATGAATTGTTTATTTGTATTTAGATGATGTGCCATGATTATATCTCTGATTTGTTTTTCTTATTTCAGAATGAAAGATTAAGTAATTTCTCTAAATGTAACACCGAGCTTTCAATCTGCTTACAATTCTCCAACTCATCAGCATTAAAAACATACTGCGCCTGCATATAAAACGAAGCACGTTTCTCTAGCGCTTCAACAATAAAGGCAGTCAGTTCTTCATCTTTCTTTCCCTGCAATATAGGACGCTGCTGTTTGGCTATGCGCAACCGATGGAATAGAACATCAGGATTCACATTCAAAAAGACTGTTTTTCCACATCCATTCATAAACGACATATTATCAAAAAAACAAGGAGTCCCTCCGCCCGTAGAGATCACAACATCTTCAAATGCAGCAACCTCATGCAACATATTTCTTTCCAGTTCGCGAAAGCCCGCTTCACCATATTCAATGAATAGCTCCTGCACTGTTTTGTGAAAGTGTCCTTCAATATACCAATCAAGATCAATGAAAGATAAATTATTCTTCCGAGCAAAAGCTTTTCCTAAGGTTGTCTTCCCAGCTCCCATATAACCGGTCAAAAAGATACGAATCATAATGTTGCGTTGCTATTAGTTCCGAACAAAGATAATCAATTTGACTATACAATAAACCAAGTTGCCTAAGAAATATAGCAGAAAACACAATACTGAAAGCAGTACACAACCTTAGTAAAAACAGATCGAACACTTACTTAAAAACTTTCACTCTTTCTTTCAAGTCTTTGAATTCCTTGTTGCCAGGCTCTGTGACAGGAGTACCAAATGGCATTTCGGCTATCAATTTCCAAGAAACAGGCAAATCCCACGTAGTTCTTACTTCATCATCAATCAATGGATTGTAATGTTGTAGAGTAGCTCCTAGGCCTGCATCTTCAAGCATTGTCCAGATAGCCAATTGGTGCATTGCAGAAGTATGCATGGACCATATAGGAAAATTATCAGCATAGCTGGGAAAAGCATTTTGCAATTCCTCGACCACGGTTTGGTCTTCAAAAAATAGAACAGTTCCGTGTCCACTGGCAAAGCAACCATTTATTTTAGCTTCAGTCTGCAAAAACGCCTCAGCCGAGATCATCTTCTTCAATGTATCTTTCACTATATTCCACAACTTCTGATGATGTTCCCCTAAAAGTAACACCACACGTGTTGATTGAGAGTTAAAAGAAGAAGGCACATGAGTCACTGCCGTATTAATAATTTGTTCAATCTCCAAATCAGAAATAGGAGATTCATCGTTTATCGAGTAATAACTCCTTCTATGTTTCAAAGCTTCTTCAAAAGATCTTTTCATATACCAGTCCTCCATTATTAAATTAATTATTTCATGTGGTATAACAACCAAAGGAAGTAACTTGTTCGAAAATAAAAAATAGTTGTACCTTTGCTACAGCATTTAAACAAATAGTCAGGAGGAAAGATGGCAAAGCAAAAATTCTATGTAGTTTGGGATGGTGTAACTCCGGGTATTTACGCCAGTTGGAATGACTGTTTACTCCAGACCAAAGGATACGAAAGCGCCAAATACAAATCTTTCGATACTCGGGAAGAAGCCGAACAAGCTTTTGCCTCATCCCCCTACGCATATATAGGCAAAAAGGCCAAAGCGGCGCCCCCCAAACCTGAAACCTTGTCGGAAGCCATTATTGACAACAGTTTAGCTGTAGATGCAGCATGCAGCGGCAACCCGGGACCAATGGAATATAGAGGTGTATATGTAGCCAGCATGCAAGAAATCTTCCGCTTCGGCCCAATGCGAGGAACAAACAATATTGGAGAATTTCTCGCACTTGTTCATGGCTTAGCCCTTTTAAAACAGAAAGGATTCGACATGCCTATCTACAGCGATAGCGTCAATGCCATCAGTTGGGTAAAGCAAAAGAAATGTAAGACCAAACTTCCCCGCACCTTAGAGACTGAAGCCTTGTTTCAGCTCATCGAGCGTGCTGAGAAATGGTTGAAAGAAAACAAATATACCACCCCGATATTAAAATGGGAAACAAAAAAATGGGGTGAGATACCTGCTGATTTTGGAAGAAAATAATTATAAACTTTGCATATCATTCAAGCGCTTGTAATATCCATTCAGAGCTAACAACTCCTCGTGCCTGCCTCTCTCTACGATTTCCCCTTCATAAAGCACACATATTTCATCTGCATTCTTAATGGTCGAAAGTCTATGAGCGATCGCAATAGTAGTACGCGTCTGCATCAGCCTTTCCAGAGCTTCCTGCACTAAACGTTCTGACTCTGTATCCAAAGCCGAAGTAGCTTCATCTAAAATCAAAATAGGAGGATTCTTCAATATAGCACGAGCAATACTAATACGTTGCCTTTGACCTCCGGATAGTTTACCACCTCGATCTCCAATATTCGTATTATACCCCTCTTCCTTCTCCATGATAAAATCGTGAGCATTGGCTATCTTCGCCGCCTCAATCACTTGCTCCATCGTAGCATTTTCTACACCAAAAGCAATGTTATTAAAGAAAGTATCATTAAACAAGATAGCATCTTGGTTCACATTCCCTATAAGTCCACGCAAATCAGAGATACGAACATCTTTGATACTAACGCCATCAATATTTATATCCCCTTGCTGCACATCGTGATAACGCGGCAAAAGATCAACCAATGTCGATTTGCCGGAACCGGATTGTCCAACCAGCGCAACAGTCTTTCCTTTCGGTACCCTTAGACTAACATGTTTCAACACATCTCTTCGCGTATCATAACTGAAAGAGATGTCGTTAAACTCTACCGCCTCATTAAGTCCTTTCAAAGGTTTTGGGTTAGCGATCTCTAATATTTTATTCTCTGCTTTCAGAATCTTATCTACACGCTCCATAGAAGCCAAGCCCTTCGGAATGTTATAACCGGCTTTGGAGAACTCTTTTAAAGGATTAATAACGCTATACAAAATCACCATATAAAAGATAAAAGTAGGTGCCTCAATAGATGAATTATGCCCTAATATCAACGAACCACCAAACCACAACACTACTACAATAAGTAGCGTTCCTAAGAACTCACTCATCGGGTGTGCTAAAGCCTGCCGCATGGCTACCCTATTCGTCGCATCTCTATATTCATTACTACATTTCGTAAAGCGATCAACCATTTTCTTTTCAGCAATAAAAGCTTTTATAATACGCAAGCCGCCCAATGTTTCTTCAAGCTGAGACATCGTGTCACTCCACTTAGCCTGAGCCTCAAGAGATTGACGTTTTAGTTTCTTTCCGACTGTTCCCATGGCCCAAGCCATCCCCGGCAGTACAATCAAGGTAAATAGAGTTAATTGCCAGCTCGTTACCACCAATGTAGCGAAATACATCACAATCAGTATCGGGTTTTTAATCAGCATATCCAGTGAACTGGTAATAGAATTCTCCACCTCACCCACGTCTCCACTCATACGAGCGATAATATCCCCTTTGCGTTCTTCTGAGAAGAAGCCCAATGGAAGAGACATTACTTTAGAATAAACCATGATACGTATATCTCTAACCACTCCCGTTCGCAACGGGATCATAACAGCAGAAGAAGCAAAATAGCAAGAAGTCTTCAACATCGTCATAAAAGCCAAAAAGAGTCCAAGAAAAAGCAATGTCAGTGATGGCCCACTAGTCGATATCATCTCAGTAACATAGTAGTAGAAATTATTCACAGCCACCTCTTTTAATCCTCCGGCAGAGTCCCAAGGCATAAATTCATAAAGCTTATTGTCCATCTTAAAGAGTATCTGTAGAATGGGAATAAGTAAAGTAAATGAAAAAATATTGAATACAGCAGATAGCAGATTTAAAAGCACGGCCCAGACCAAGTACTTTTTATAAGGCGATAAAAATCGCTTCATGAGTTGAAAGAATTCCTTCATTGCTTGTTATAGAATAAATGTTTAGAATGCAAAGATACAGCTTTTTTTTATAAACCAGATCTTCAACAGACTTTCCTACCAGATAGTCCATTCATCAAGATCAATTTCGTAAACACGATTCAGACACATTCCCAAAAACATTTAAGGAATCAAACTTAATGTGCCAACAAACAGTTCAGAACTTTTGAGCAATACTATGGAGGGAAAGAGCTTAATCAGCTTTTTCTTTTACCATCCGCATTTTATTTTAAAAAGATTGATGAAAATAACTTCTTTCTGAAGGTTCTGGCAATGCATAAAATGCCAATAAGGATAATCTCGACCTAGAATTTCAATAACCGTAAATCATTTGTAAGAACATAAACTTCATCTCTTTCTTTATCAAAGTTTCTCTTGCGAAGATAAAAAAAATATTTATTGGTCGTTTCTATAGCATTTATTATTAGTTTCTTTCTAACACGCTTTTATAGACTATTGATTGGCTAATTTAAATAGTTTATGTATTTTTGCAGAGCAATTAAAAAAAGACATACCTAAACCCTATTTATTGTATGGAAGAGCAATCACCACGCCCACTTATTAGCATTATTATACCCGTTTATAACATTGAGGATTATCTTAGAAAATGCTTAATTTCTATCATTGAACAAACTTACAGAAATTTAGAAATTATAATAATCAATGACGGTTCTACCGATAATACCCCTATTATTTGCGATGAATTTGCCACACATGATAATCGAATTAAAGTTATACATCAAAAAAATAATGGTTTAAGTTATTCCAGGAATGTAGGACTTGACAATGCACACGGTGTATATATCGGTTTTGTTGATGGGGACGACTGGATAGAAAAAGACATGTATGAAACATTATACAATCTAATTATCCAATACAAAGCAGACATTTCAATATGCACACATTTTTCAGAATTTAGTGACACTACTGAAATCGATTCTAACAACGATGGTATTATCCAAGAATTGAATCGTGATGAGGCTATAATTTGTTTACTTCAAGACACCAAAATTAGGAATTACTTATGGGAGAAGCTATCAAAACGTGAGCTATTCAACGACATACGCTTTCCTACAGGGAAAATTTTTGAAGATATGGCAGTACAACACAAAGTGTTTCATAATGCTCAAAAGGTGGTTCTAAGCTCCATCCCCAAATATCATTATCGCATACGTCGAGGAAGTGTTACTAATGTTCCTTTTAATCCTATTTTTGAAGTTCAATATTTACAATCGCTTCATAATCAGTTTCAATTTTCTATTGAAAAAAAAGTGATACGACAAATCCCATTTAGGCCTTTAAAAGAAGCATTACATATCATAAATCATACTATACTACTGCCAAAATCTTCTATAAATAAGGAATGTATCAATGAACTCTTACATATAGCTCACCAATACGATCGTTTAACTAGAAAAGAAATTGGGATTGTTAATGCATTAAGGCGATATTTCATATTCAATCACTTTGAACGATATGCCTCAGTAATCATTTTTTATAGAAAAATATTTCCACGAAAGGAGAAGAGGTATTAAGCCTTTTCAAAAAGGTTATTTCTTCAAAATCCCATTTTCGCACCAAGCAATATTTTCTTCTATAACCCGCTCAAGCACCTTGCTATGGAAGGCTGCATTTTCATTTGAAGCCATCGCATGATACAGATGAAACTGTACTCCACCCATTTTAAGATACATTTTCTTCACCCCTGCATGTATGAGACGGTAAGCTATTTCAGTATCTTCTTGTCCCCACATTGTCAGGTCTTCATTATATCCGTTTACACGCAACAAATCTTCTTTCCAAAAGGCCATGTTACACCCCCTCAGTCGTGAAATATTTTTCTGCGCATAGCGTTTTGCTAAATAATGCCTCAGCATACGTGAGCGAATACCATTGAACATATATTTAGGGCCTTGCTTAATAAGTGATGGGGTATAATTATAACCGTTGAGCAGACGGCGAGTAGAAATAGGACCTAAGCCAACACGACTGCCACAAACAAAAAAACCTCTTTCCGCTAACTCAAGATGATCTGCAATAAAATATTTATTGAGAATAACATCTCCATCAATCTGGATAATATAATCCCCCTTAGCCGCAACTATTGCCTTATTACGAATGGCTGAAAGTCTAAAGCCATTATCCTCATGCCATACATGTACAATCGGTATATCAACCTTCTTCCTAAACTGCTCAATGAGCTGGCATGTGTCATCTTGCGAACCGTCATCGGCTATCACAATCTCATCCGGCTTCACCAGTTGAGCAGATACACTATGCAAAGAAAGGGCCAAAGCTTCTTTCCTGTTATAAGTGGAGATTAATAATGAAACAAACATATTTTCAAAATTTAGGTTTATTTATTTCATCCTTCTCTCATCTTCCATCCAATTATATTCAAGAACTGCTTCACGTTGGAGAGCAGCCTCAACGATTTGGTTGCTACAATCAATGATCTCTTTTTTAATACAGGTAGTACTAATGTCGGGAGTGTATGGAAAATATACAACTCTTTTGTTCGGTTGAGACTTCATCCAATCTAACCCTTCCAGATATTTATTCTTCCAATCATCGCCAATCGTCACAATATCAATATCTTCCTTACAAAGTTGAGCAATCTCGGTCAGTTTCACTTGTCTCACGACTTTCGTAACACACTTAAGAGAAGAAATAATCCTAAAACGTTGTTCAAAAGGGATAATAGGTTTCATACCTTTATATTTCTCAATAAGTTCATCGGTACTCACACCAACGATAAGTTCGTCCCCCAAGGCTGCCGATTTCTCCAATATATTCAAATGCCCAACATGAAATAAATCGAAACTACCAGAAGTGAAAACTCTTACTATTTTTTTGTCCATAACTATTTAGGTTAACGTTTTTCTATTTCTTTAATACGTGCTGCCAACTCATTTAGGTCTTCTTTTGTTTGCACTCCCAAGTGAGATACACGAAAATAATGCGGAGTACCTCCAGGCATTATATAAATGTTTTGTTTCAAAAGCTCAGTAAAGAGAACATCGCCATTCCTATGAACAAAAAAGCCTGTGATGCTATTAGAAGGAACCTCTGCCGGAACCTCCCACCCATTCTTTTCACAAAGGCTTCGGAAATAATAAGCTTTATCTCGCACCTCATCAATAATAGCTTCAACGCCTATTAACACATCTTTCTCTAAACGAGCATGCAACTGCATAAAAAGACTAGTAGCCGGACTATAAGGAGTCTGCCCTCGCTCCAAATTTTTAAGATTCTCGACAAAATCGAAATAATAGCCTCTTTGTGCGAAAGGCTCTTTCAGCATTCTCTCCGAAAGCACAACAAAAGATAGTCCTGGAGCAATATTCAGCCCCTTCTGGCTGCTAGTAATACACATATCAATGCCAAGTGCATCCATATCAAGAGGATCAGCCAGAAACGAACTTATCACATCAACAATCAGGCAGATACCATGTCTGCGGCAAATCGTAGAAATCTTTGCTAAATCGAATAATTGCCCTGTAGAGGTTTCATGATGCTGACAGAGAAAAACATCAGGTTGAGATTCCATTACTGACGCTTCTAATTTGTCGTAATCTATATCTTTAGCAAAAGGCACTTCAAAAACATCATTCGGACAAGCGTAATACTCGCATAGGCTTTTCCAACGAAAGCCAAAAGATCCGCCTGCTATGACAAAAGCTTTTCTTCGTTGCGTCACAAAGTTGGTTACCGCAGCCTCCATAGCACCTGTACCCGATGCTGTATAAAAGATAACACGCCCATTAGAGCACTTAATCAATTCAAGCAACATCTGCTCTGATTGTTTAACTAAAGTCGAAAATTCAGCAGTGCGCATATATGGTATCTGCTGAGATCCTATTTGAAGTATTTCGTCTTCTATATTCCCCGGGAATGTGTATAATTTCATAGTTCTATCGTTTTATTCGTCCAAAAGTTTTTATGCTTGTATATTTCCGCCAAATATTCAGTTTTCGCTCCCTTGGCACACCGTGCCTGTCAATATAATCAGCAGCAGCAGCAAGCATTCGTTTACAAACATTCCCATCCAAATAAGGATCATAGTTATCTACAACCCATTGACGTTTTTGAATAGAACCTTCATCACAATGCACCTGCTCAAAAGCCTCTATTAACTCCGACGTTTCAGTTATGTTTGTCCAATATATATCTTTGGAAATAGTACGAAAAGTGACAACTGGTCTATTTAGCAATAAGAATTCATACACGGTAGATGATGTATCGCTAATCATCACATCAGACATCAGTTGATATTTTGTAACATCAAAATCATTAATCCAGATAATATGTTCTTCTTGGTCTGCCAGCGATCTATATTCTTCCACCCATTCCTGTTTTGTCAAAGGATGAAATTTGAGTAATAAAATAATATCCTTCTCTCTCACCAAATTGACAAGGGCCTCTTTTATATAGGGCAATGAAGTTAAAGAAGGAGAAAAAGTCGGAGCATACAGCACTACCTGCTTTCTTTGGTGATCAGATAATAGTTCCGCCTTTTTTTCATCAAAGTCGTGCCAATGTTTCTTTATCCAATCTTGCTTAGGCCAGCCAGTTTCCACAACTTCAAAGTCCCCATATTTTTTTGCCAATGCAGAAAAACCGCTTGTAAAAAAAGGCCCTTGAGTAAAATAAACATCAAAATATCGCCTAATAATCCAATGATCTTTTTTCTCTGCGGCATACCCATGAAACACCTGAATCTTCACTCCAGGCAAATAGTAAGGCACGATATTTCCCGGTACAAAAACAGCTTCCGGAGAAAAGTCATACACTTCTTGCATTACATTGGTGTAATCCACCTTTCCATTTAAAGGAAATTGTGGTATTTTCGCCTGATGTACATACCAAAGAAGGTCATTATCCGAAGATTTGATCGCTTCTTTATATATTGGGTATAATATATCTATGGCATATTTGTTTTCGCAAAACAGTACAATACGCATAATCTAAAATAGTCTATAACACATTTTTATCTAGTTTATTGCAAAGAACCCAACCTCTTTTAATTAAGAGTTGAGAACATATTGTAGATTCTTCTCCAATATAGAAGAAATCTATAGGAAAAGAGATCTATTCTCTAAGTTCCTAGTCTAAAAAAGGAAATTAATTTGATGGAGATAATTACATGATCAACTCCAACTGAAGCTGTTGCGAAAAGGCGAGTAAAGTTTAGATCGTCCACGAAACATGCTAAAACGACATGCGCTATATTTCTGTTTTTTTCTTCATTATTCATTTAATTGTTGTCCATTTTAGTCGTTCTTTTAAAAAAAAGCCATCAAAGATACATAATAAAAAGTGAACGTCTCTCTTTTTTATCCTTTATTCACACTTCAAAAGTTCTATCTATCCATTATTGAATAAACGCATATTTATTGAAATACTGCACATCAAATCAAGAATATTGCTCTGCACATTATCTCAACAATAAAAGAATCGTAAAACCAGGCATTTAAAACTAAAGTATATCTTTCATAAAGTTGTATTACAGTAGCCATACACTCGTAATATCATTCGTCTAAATTTGTACTCTTAAGATCAAACATACAGCAAGATTATAACCCAGAAATGCATTTAGCAGCAAAGAAGAATATCTCGATGAATTTATATAATAATTAGAAAGGTAAAGAATATGAGTCAAAAGCGTTTAGTGAAAATAGTAATGCCTTTATATACTGATAAGATCAATCAGTACGAAAAGGTATCTTTAGTACAAGCACATAACATGCTAAGCAGATACCCAATCACAATTGTAAAGCCTGCCAGCCTGAATATTGACCATTTCCTGAAAGAATTTCCTAATTTTGAGACTGAAAATTTCGACGATTCTTTTTTTATCAGTGTTAGCAGTTACAATCGCTTAATGATGTCAAGCGAGTTCTATGAACGATTTATAGATTACAAATATATTCTTATCTGCCAACTTGACGCTTACATTTTCAAAGACGAACTCGAAGATTGGTGTTCAAAGGATTATGACTATATTGGTGCGCCCTGGTTGGTACGTCCAATATACAATTTTCCTCTGTTTAGGCTCATTTCATGGATCAGAGATGGCTATTGCAGAGTTTCTCATCATCCAAACCCTCGATTATTGGAATTTAAAGCTGGCAACGGTGGACTATCTTTGCGCAAAGTTAGTAATCACTTAAAAGCAACCAACTTACTCTCTGAAACAATTCAAGAGTACTTAAGTCACAAGAAAAACCATCTATTCAACGAAGATGTATTCTTTTCCGTAGAGGTCAACAAGCACGGGCTGAACTTCTTGTATCCAAGCTATCAAGAAGCTTTAAAATTCAGTTTTGACAAATATCCCAAGCTTTGTTTTCAGATAAATAACCAACAACTTCCCTTCGGATGTCATTCGTGGTATAAACGAAAAATGAGACAATTCTGGCTACCAATCATATGTGGAAATTAGGTAGATTACTGCATATTACTAATTAAAAAAAGTCATTCATACAGATATCTATTTCTTCAGAAATGTGGCAAGCATTACATCTAACCCATTCCACACTTGATCAACTGTAATTAAATTGAAGCGCTGCGAATAATCCATTTCGCTTTGTTCTTCCTTTGAATATCTGTCATCCGGACTAATCCCCAAATAACGCTCTCCTCCATTTGGCAACCAAATAGATTTTGAGATATTGGGAGGATAAATCGCATAAGAAGGGAGTTCTAACGCCTGAGAAATATGCCTCGGACCACCTTCATTGCCAAAGAAAAAATCACAATTCGAAATTAGAGCACGTAAGTCTTTTAAAGAATCAGCCTTAATATTAGTAAATATATTCTTATCATTACCCATTTCACGATGAATGTCCACCGCAAAGTCCTCTTCATTGCCTGCAAAATTAAAAATAATCTGCACAGCATATTTCTCTATCATCCTCCGAAGTACCTCTTTCATGCGCTCTTTATCCCAAACTTTATGTGGCAACCTCGCAGTGACAGTGGCTATAAGCACCGGCCGACTAAAATCTATTCCGGAGTCTAACATATAAGCCTTAAACTCTAGTTTCTCTTGATCTGAAACATACAATTTAAAATCAGAGCAATATTGAATACTAGCTTCTCTTTCTAAAGGGTTTAAGAGCATCAGATTATGCTGAACCATATCAAGAGTTTTATCTCTATGATTATCAATACGAAAATTATGAAGAAAGTAATTATACTTCTTTTTTGAACCGATTCTATAAGAAGTTGATAAAGAAAACAAAGAAAAAAAGAGTGTTTTAATCGTGCTCCTTGTATCAATAATCACATCATATTTTGTATTCTTAACCAAATGACGTACTTTAAGAATGTATTTCCAAAAGTTATTGTTTTCCTCATTGCTGAACGTAATAACATTATCAATATCCGGGTGATTTTCGTATAATGAACTTATTGCTTCATTCAGCACATAGTCTATTTGAGCATTAGGAAAAGATCTCCTCAGACTAGAACAAATAGCAATTGAAAGAACCGAGTCTCCAACTCTCCTAAAACGTATAACCAATATCTTATTTATTCTCATAACAATATCTTACAATCATAGAACAAGGATAATTCGGGATCAAAGATAATACATATATTCATTTTATTTCCACTAAAAAGGCTATAAGCAAAAAACTTTCACTAATTTTACGCTGTTTTTTAAGCGATGCCATATTGATCAACTAAACAGGAAACTTAAGTTCTTTTCAACTTAAAATTAATTTATCTGCTATATAAATATGAGAAAAAAAATACTAATTGATCTGACTAACTTATCAAATCCGACATGTGGTTTTGGCCAAATAGCAGCAAACTACGAGAAAAATGCCAGTAGTTTTTTTCAAGATGGCGTCGAGGTACTCTTTCTAATGCCACAGAAAGGAGAAATTAAACCTCAGCCAAACATTGTCTATATTAAAACAAACAAGATATACAAAATCTTTAAATTCTTACTGCCTAAAGTAAATGTGTGGCACTCAACTAATCAACAATATCGCTATTTAAGACTAACCAGATCGACTTCTCAAGTCTTAACCATACGTGACCTTAACTTTGTTTCAGAAAAGTCTTCCTTAAAAGTCATGCTTAAGCTTAAAAAATTACAATATAGAGTAAACCACGCAGCTGTTATAACCGCAATATCTAATTATGCTGCAGAAGAACTAAAAAAGCACATAGACTTAAAAGGAAAAGACATCATTACGATATACAATGGCGTAGAAAGGATTGATCAAGCCGAAAGCATAAAACCAAGATTCGTTAATACAGATAGACCTTTCTTTTTTACCTTAGGACAGGTCAGAAAAAAGAAAAATTTCCACGTACTTATTGATGTAATGAAGAATTTTCCTGAATATGATCTCTATATTTCGGGACAAGACCATTATGAATATGCAAAAGAGATACGTCAACGAATACTTAATGAAAAAACAAAAAATGTGTTTTTAACCGGTACTATAAAGAATGAAGAGAAAATATGGCTCTATAAAAATTGCACAGCATTCTTATTTCCTTCAACTTTAGAAGGATTTGGACTACCTGTCATAGAAGCCATGCAATTTGGAAGAGCAGTCTTCTCTTCAAACTTCACAAGCTTGCCTGAAGTATGTGGTGGAAATGCTTTCATATGGGACAATTTCGACCCCGATTATATGTCTCAAATGATAAAAGAACATCTTAAAAGTTTCTACGAAGACGAGCAAAAGATAGTGAAAATGAAAGAGTATGCCTTCTCATTCAGCTACGAAAAACATATCCAACAATATGTTGCGATCTACAAAGCCTTACTGAAAGAAAAAAAATCCTACCAATGATAATATTTTGCTTTAAATCTTATTTTCATTTTCCGAATAATATTAAGAGGCTTAGATTTAATTTTCCCTTTATAGTTAAGAAGAAAGTCATCAACCGCATCCAAAACACGAGCAGAATTACGCCCATCGCGATGAGATTCATGATACATTGTATAAGTGTGAATATTATCCATTAATTCTTTGGGACGAGAAATCGCTGTTTCTATTGCAGCTTCAATCTCGCTCTCGTTAAGAACATCAAGCAGATAATTGCCCGGATGTGTGTTGCGAAATGTTACTACCGGCTTTTCAAGCAACATAAATTCCACAATAATGGATGAGCTATCGCAAAGCATGACATCCGCCTTTCTAAAAGTATTCAGACCATCATTACTACGATTAAAAATAACGTTTGCTCTTGTTTCAGAGAGTTCTTTATACTTTTGGATCAGCACAGGATCATCAAGTTTGGGATGAAAGGTTATAATCCAATTCCAAGGTTTAGTCTCGGCCAATTGTTTTATAGTTTCAAACAAATAAGATGCAGAAGAAACCCCTTTGCTAAATGTGGGCGAATAAAGAATCGTTGGATACTCTTTTCCTTCTATAGCATGGGAGGAAGCATCAAAAAAAGCATCAACTTTGCACCAGCCCGTTTCATAGACCTTGAAAAAGCCATATTTCTTCTCTAATTCTTTAAAATAAGGTGTACTACTCTCACCCTGAGTGCAATAGATGTCATACCAAGCCCTTATAGCGAAATGATCATCAATTTTCTCGATCCTTTTTTTCATAGCATAACCATGAAAGACAGCTACTTTTATTCCTGGAAAAAAATCATAAACCCAATTCCCAGGGGCAAAAACAGCTATTGGATTATAATTAAGCACATCTTGAATGGTCTCTAATTGGCTTTCACCCTCTATGAGGCAATTCTCGCAAGGGGGTTCAATGAACCATGCAACATCATCTCCTCTACTCCATATTTCCTCTTGGAGAGGACGTAATATAGAATAAGAATAAGTCAATGAAACAAAAAACAAGTAATGTTTGCCCATAAAACCTTTTAGTAAACTTTAAAAATCTAACTTATATTTTATTTTATGCTTCTTCACAAAGCGCTTCCAAAATATTTTTCTATACGCTAAAATCCATTTTCTACATTGATCCTCGTCTGCATCCCTAGCAATAGCATATTCTTTTGCTAACAATTCAAAAAAAGGTATTTGGCCCCATAATCGGGAAAAATTAGCGCACCCGGCTTTTACACTTATCTTTTCAAAGCTCATGCGATTTATATCTACCAATGAAAATTGATATTTATCATTCACTTTATCAAAAAGGATATTGCCTGGTGAGTAATCACGATGTAAAATTCCGGCCTCATGCAAACGAGCACTATATTGAGCAAAAGCAACTACAACGTCAGAACAATCTCCTATATTGGCATCACCAAATTCATAAAAGTTACGTTTATATGGGCATTGCAGACTAATAAAATAGGAGTGACTAATCAAACCATATCGTCTTTCTTCTATATATGCAATTGGCTTTGGTGTCTGAAAGCCTTTTTCAAGAAGTAACTTGGGATAATCAAACGCACGTCGACCTTTAGGATATCTAAAAAAAGAGTAAATAATCCGATTAAAAAGCTTTGGAATCCCATATCGCTTCACATTGATCTCGAGTCCATCAACAGACATAACCTTTATCTGATTCCTACCTGTATAGATACTTTGTCCTTCGCTTTGAAAACGTTTAGGGATAGATTCAATATATTCCCGTAAATATTCGAATTCCGGATTAATTATTACCTCCATTTTTAATTTTAGAATATTATACTTTCTATCTTTCCAATCACACGCTCTGGTTTTATGCCATACAAACAAGCATAATCTCCACGAAAACAGGGTTTCTGACCGAAAACAGAACAAGGACGACAAGACAAGTCATCTACTTGAACGGTATTGATGGGCAACTGTTTCCACCCCATAAAACCGGCATAGGGATGTGTTGCTCCCCAAACGGATATAACCGGGATATTTACTAAAGAAGCCAGATGCATATTGGCCGAATCCATTGACAGCATCACGTCTAAATGGCTCATGAGTGCCAGTTCCGTGTCCATCTTTAGTTTTCCTATCAATGACACCACTGTAGGATATTTTTCAGTCCAGCCCTTGAAGCAATCTTCTTCTTCTTTGCCTCCACCAAACAAAAAAACTCTCACGTTACTATCTTGTGCAAAATGGGCTACCACCTGTTCTTCGAGCTCTAAAGGGTAAATCTTACCCTTATGCTTAGAGAAAGGAGCTATTCCAATCCATTTCAGCTCTCCTTTTTCGCCCGTTATAGAATGCAATCCGGAAATTGGACCCTTCTGATTCCCATAAATAGAAGTGAAATTGAGAAGCACAGGAAAACCCGATTTCTCAAATGCATCAGCGTATCGTTGAAACGAGCTCTTCTGACTAGTCAACACTTTGTTTTTGCGACGAACAAGCTTTCTTTTTTCCCACCGCCCTTTATACAAAGAATAGGTGGGAACGCCTGAAAGTTTGAATAAAAAAGATAAAAAGTTCGTGCGTAGCACATTATGTAAGTCGACTATAACATCAAAATGTAATGCTTTAAGCTCTTTGTAGAGGGCATAGAGACCCTTCAACCCTCGGTGCACTCCCTTGAGATCAGCATTATAAAAAGTAACATTATTAGGCAAATTGCTAAAAAGTGACGCCAATGATGGACGGCTTAAAAAAACAATCTCGTGCTGAGGATATTGCATTGCCCATGAATGTACTACGGGAACGGTCATTGCAACATCTCCTATAGCCGAAAAACGGATAACCAGTATTTTTGCCATTAATTACTTCTTTGCATAAAGAACCGGATTAAGTGCCGGATCATTATACATCTTCATTTGCTTATAAACTTTCATGTATTTTTTACCACTTTCAATATCGGCTATCAGTTGATCGATTGCCGAAGACAAATCAACTCTTTGTTCAAGCAAAATATTAAGTTTTGTCCGGCATTGATTCAGATGTTCTTCCGTGCTATCTTTACGATCTACTTCTTGCTGCATGTGATAGATCTTAAGAGCTAAGATAGAAAGGCGGTCGACAGCCCAAGCAGGGCTTTCTGTATTTATCGTTGCATCTGCATGAGGCAGTACCGATTTATATTGATCAAGAAAATAGCTATCAATAAGCTCTACCAAGTCTGTACGATCTTGATTTGATTTATCTATTCTGCGCTTCAGTGTCAATGCTGCTACCGGATCGATCTGAGGATCACGAATAATGTCTTCAAAATGCCATTGCACAGCATCTATCCAATTTTTCAAATATAAGTAATACTCAATAGTTTTTACTTCGTAAGGGTTATTAATGGAAGCATCCACGCTGTCAGTAACATGGTAATCAGTTGTTGAGGCCCAGAAGATCTGGTTGCAAAGCTTACTAAATGTCATATAATTAACTTGTTTATAGATAAATACAATGAGGCAAAACTATACAATATTTCTCATTCAAGCAACCGTTTCTTGTTTTTTATTACTTCATCGCCTATTCTCTACGTACTTGAAGAGCCCTTAGCTGCTTTGTTGTGGGATACTCTTCTCTTAAAAAAAAGGCTGAATAGGGATTAAATAGCACTAATTACGTTTATAGAACATCCCCGTGTTATATCACTGAACATCCGGATGTTCTCTAGAGCAACATAAGGATGTTTTCAGAAATAACATGGGGATGTTATCACATTAGAACTTCTACTCCTTACAAAGATAAAAAAGGCAGGCACTAAAAAAAGAATAAAGAATGAGAAGAGATTAAGCAAGTATAACAAGGAAAAGATTAACTTTGCTATACTAGTCAAAAGAAACAGAATCGTTATGAAAGTGATCGTTGATAACAAGATACCTTATATCGATGCGGCAATAAAGAGTATTGCCGAGCAAGTGATATATGCTGCGGGCAAAGACTTTACGCCCGAACTGGTGCGTGATGCTGACGCGTTGATTATCCGAACACGCACTCAATGTAACCGTGCCTTGCTCGAAGGAAGCAACATTAAGTTCATTGCCACTGCCACCATCGGATATGACCATATCGATACGGATTATTGTCGACAGGCAGGTATCAGGTGGACCAATGCTCCGGGTTGCAATGCAGCCTCAGTGGCGCAGTACATAGAGTCTTCATTAATGCTATTGCAAACCGAAAAGAAGATAAATTTAAGTTCTATGACGATAGGTATTGTAGGAGTGGGCAATGTAGGAAGTAAGATTGAGACGATGGCTCGCAAACTGGGTATGCGGGTACTGATAAACGACTTACCCAGACAGGATAAAGAAGGAAAGGAAGCGTTTACGGACTTGGCTACTATGGCCAACGAGTGTGACGTAATCACGTTTCACACACCGTTACACAATGCGGGGCAATACAAAACCTTTCATCTGGCAGACGAAAAGTTCTTTGAAACGCTAAAGCGAAAGCCAATTATCATTAACACTTCTCGCGGGGAGGTCATTGAGACCCAAACACTTTTGAATGCTCTGGATGAAGAAAAGATAGCCGATGCGATTATTGATGTATGGGAGGGAGAGCCGGAGATTAATTTAGAGTTGCTGGATAAAGCTTTCATTGCCACTCCACACATTGCAGGATACTCGGCTGATGGGAAAGCGAATGCTACCCAAATGTCTTTAGAGGCTTTGTGCGAGCATTTTGGCATTAAACCGAATTTTGAGATAACGCCTCCGGAACCTGCGACGAAGCTGATCCATGCCACTAGCCGAGCGAATGCTCTATTACAAATATATAATCCCACACGAGATAGTGATGCACTGAAAGCGCACCCTGAACTTTTTGAGCAATTACGAGGTGATTATCCATTGAGAAGAGAAGAAAAAGCTTATACGATAGTCCTGTAAGTAAATGACTCCTCAATCTGTCGCAACTGCCGACCGAAATACCTCTTCTATTATTCGTGGGTAATGAGCATATTCCAAGGCATGAACTTTGGCTGCAACATCAGCCGCAGTGTCTGTGGGTAGCACAGGGCAGGTAGTCTGAAAGATAACTCCACCTTCATCGTAATGCTCATTAATATAATGTATAGTGATGCCGCTTTCTGTTTCGCCCGAAGCTACCACAGCTTCATGCACCTTGTCGCCATACATGCCTTTGCCTCCAAATTTAGGTAAGAGCGAAGGGTGGATATTGATGATCTTATCCGGATAAGCATGCAACAAAGAATCGGGAATGCGCAGAAGGAAACCCGCCAACACAATAAAATCTATGCGATAGTCAGCCAGCAAAGCTAGAACCTCTTTCCCACTCTCCCATTCCTTCTTAGAGAACACAGCGGAAGGCACATTCAATCGCCGAGCACGTTCTAACACAAATGCGTCAATCTTGTTAGATACGACCAACTGCACAGCAAGTAAACTATTGTTTTTTAAATAACGAATGATATTCTCGGCATTCGAACCGGAGCCTGAAGCAAAAATAGCGATGTTTCTCTTCATAATCGGGTGTAAGTATGCACACAACAGTGAAAAATGTGCAAAACGTTGCATTTATTTAGTCAAATATTTGCTTAGAACAATAAATCTTTATTCCTTTGCACCGCAAATTTAAAGAAATAAAACTAATTATTAATTAAAAACTTAAAGTTATGTCTGAAATTGCATCAAGAGTGAAAGCGATTATCGTCGATAAATTAGGCGTTGAAGAATCAGAAGTTACCACAGAAGCTAGCTTCACTAACGATTTAGGAGCAGATTCTCTTGACACTGTAGAACTTATCATGGAATTCGAAAAAGAATTTGGTATCTCTATTCCAGATGATCAAGCAGAAAAGATCGGAACTGTAGGTGATGCTGTGTCTTACATCGAAGAACACGCTAAGTAATCTGTTTTTCATAATATGGAATTAAAAAGAGTCGTAGTAACAGGTCTTGGCGCCATTACTCCTATTGGCAACAATGTTCCCGATTTCTGGGAAAATCTTGTGAACGGAGCTAGCGGAGCAGGGCCTATTACACATTTCGATCCGTCGCTATTCAAGACTCAGTTCGCATGTGAAGTAAAGGGCTTCGATGTGACCAAGTATCTCGACCGCAAAGAGGCAAGAAAAATGGACCTGTACACTCAGTACGCCGTTGCTGTTGCCAATGAAGCTGTTACAGACTCTGGGCTTGATTTAGAAAACGAAGACCTAAACAAAATCGGCGTCATCTTTGGTGCCGGTATTGGTGGTATTAATACATTTGAAGAGGAAATCGCACAGTATTATACGAATAAGGAGAAAGGACCACGATTCAATCCGTTCTTTATTCCTAAAATGATTTCGGATATTG
>DBTL01000052.1 GCA_002307035.1 Bacteroides sp. UBA1317 | reverse complement strand
AAAAAAAAGAGGGAAGCCGCAACTTCCCTCTTTTACTGTAGTTTAATCTGAATATATTTTATGATTACTCTTACAAAGATAATACATTAAACAAGCAAAGTCAAGCTTTTCCGGAGAAAAAGGATGGCTTACTTGATGTTTTCACGAATCTTTGTCAGGTACTTCTTCATGGCTTCTGCATCCTTATTGGTGATGATCTCTAATACCGTCTTCAGTTCACGGCGGATATTTTCCACTTGTGAAGGAGTGCGGGGATTGAATAAGATTTCCTGTAACAGGTAGTCATCTTCACTCATTAGCCCTTTGGCGATGGCCATGTGTTTCTTGAATGTGGTGCCGGGAGCTTCCTGATGCTTCATGACAGCAGCAAACACAAAGGTAGAAACAAACGGGATGGAGAGCGAATAAGCTACCGTCTCATCGTGCTCGTCGAAAGTATATTCAAAGATATTCAGGTTCAGACTGTTATACAGATCTTTGAAGAATACTTTTCCCAGATGATCACTCTCGCTGATAACGATGGCATTCTCGCTACTCAAATTGCTGAGGCTGGCAAATGTGGGACCGAACATGGGATGGGTGGACACGTAGCGGAAACCGCTTTCGTCATAAAACTTCTTCAACCCCGTCTTAACCGATGCTATGTCGCTGATGATACAGTCTCTTGACAGCACAGGCAACACCTGCCTAAAGGCATCTAGCGTGTACTTCACTGTAGCCGCATTGATGACCAGCTCAGGCTCAAACTCTTTGATTTCCTCCAACGTAGTGAAGCGATAAGTGTTGTACACAAAGCGTAGCTGATGTGGGTTGACATCGAAGACAGCCGTTTCGTGCTGAAAGCTCAGTATGTCGGTAAAGAAGGAACCCATCTTTCCGGCTCCAAGAATTAATATTCTCATGATCGCTTTACTTATTTATGATTTCCATCTGTTGGCGAACGCTCTCTTCGTGGATAGCCTCGAATACGGTTTTGATAAACTCCGGGTCCATGCCGCAAAGAGCACCTTGAGAACCTCTCTTTTCCAAGATCTCGGTGTAGCGATCCGTTTGTAAGATGGTCATGTTATGTTCTTTCTTGTATGTGCCGATTTCGCGAGCGATGCGCATGCGTTTTGACAACTCCTCAATCAGATTATTATCGCACTCGTCAATCTGCTTGCGTAGCTGGCTCAGGTTCTCCGTTGTCTGTGTCTCCGTGCGGATCACCAATAGGTTGATGATGTAATCGAGTATGTCGGGAGTTACTTGCTGTGATGCATCACTCCATGCAGCATCGGGGTTGCAGTGACTTTCTATAATTAAGCCGTCGAAGTTCAAATCCATGGCTTGTTGGCAAAGCGGAGCGATCAGTTCACGACGACCACCAATGTGGCTCGGATCACAGAAGATCGGCAGGTTCGGTATTCTGCGGCGAAGCTCGATAGGGATGTGCCATTGTGGCAAGTTACGGTAAATCTTCTTGTCGTAGCTACTGAATCCGCGGTGAATGACTCCCAAACGCTTTAGTCCCGAGTTATGGATGCGTTCCAATGCACCGATCCATAATTCCAGATCAGGATTTACCGGATTCTTTATTAAGATAGGGATATCTACCCCCTTCAATGCATCGGCAATCTCTTGAACAGCAAACGGGTTCGCTGTAGTACGGGCACCTACCCATAGAATGTCAATTTCGGCTTTCAGTGCTTCTTCCACATGTTTAGCCGTGGCCACTTCGGTAGAAACATACATACCCGTTTCTTTTTTCACCTCTTTCAACCAAGCCAGACCTTCTACGCCAACACCCTCGAAACCACCCGGTTTGGTGCGTGGTTTCCAGATTCCTGCCCGGAATATCTTCATGCCTCTTTCAGCCAATTGTTTGGCTGTGGTCATCACTTGCTCTTCTGTTTCGGCGCTACACGGACCTGCTATAATGATTGGTCTCTTAGCTTCTACGCCCGGTAATAAAATTGATTCTAATTCCATAATTTTGTTGTTCTATGTCTACCTTTTCAGTGACACCTTATTATTTATACTCTTGTTTAATCTCTTTTCATTAACACATTACTTTGATTCTCTCCAAAGCTTCTGCCAGTTTTTCCTCTTTACAGCAAAGTGAGATGCGGATAAATCGGGCTCCGTTGCTACCGAAGATGAATCCCGGAGTGATGAATACACGAGCCTGATGCAATACTTTCTCCGTTAATTCCTCCACATCGGCACAGCTTTCGGGTATCTTTCCCCAAAGAAACATCCCTACCTGCTTCTCGTCGTATTTGCATCCGAGAACATTCATTATTTCTCCTGCCAAGTGGCGACGATTGCGATAATTCTTATTGTTTCCTTCGTACCAATCGACATCAGCTTCCAGAGCTTTAGCGGCAGCCAACTGCATCGCACGAAACATTCCGCTGTCAATGTTACTCTTTACCTTCAAAATCCATTGTACAAATTCAGCATTCGAAGCCAACATCCCAATGCGCCAGCCCGGCATATTATGACTCTTGCTCATCGAGTTGAACTCAATGCAACACTCTTTTGCCCCCGGCACCGAAAGAATGCTTAGCGGCTTATCATTCAATATGAAACTATACGGATTGTCGTTCACGATGATAATCCCCTTGCGACGGGCAAAATCAACCAACTTTTTGTACAGTTCGGGAGTAGCATTGGCACCGGTTGGCATACCGGGATAATTCGTCCACATCAGTTTCACGCGACTTAAGTCCATTTGCTCCAGTTCCTCAAAGTCGGGCATCCATCCGTTCTCTTCTTTCAAATTATAGTAAACAACATCTGCACCCAGAATCTTGCTCAAAGAAGTATAAGTAGGATATCCGGGATTAGGAACCAATACCTGTTCTCCCGGGTTAACGAAAGCCAGCGTGACGTGCAGAATACCCTCTTTGGAACCAATGAGCGGCTGAATTTCAGTCTCCGGATTCAGTTCCACCCCATACCATCGCTGATACCAATTGGCGAATCCCCGTCTTAGTTCAGGGATCCCCACATATGGCTGATAACCATGCCCGTTGGCATCCCATGCACCATCGCATAGCGTTTTTATCGTCTCGTCCGAAGGAGGCATGTCCGGGCTTCCTATTCCCAAACTGATCACATTCTTGCCTTCAGCGTTCATCTGCGCCACTTCTTTCAGTTTCTTCGAGAAGTAGTATTCGCTTACCCCCGACAATCTGTCGGCAGGAGCAAATTTACATACTTGATTTTCCTTCTGCATATTCGCCTAATGTTTTGAGTTCTTTGGTTAATGGAGTGATGGCCGCTATGGCCTGTTTGTATCTCAGATAATCGCTGAATGACACGTCGACGTAGAACTGATATTCCCACTCACGGCCGATGATGGGGAGCGATTGTATTTTAGTCAGATTGATGTTATAAAAAGATAGAATGGAAAGGACTTGTGAGAGACTGCCTTCAGTGTGAGGGAGGGTGAAAACGATGTTTGCTTTGTTGATGCTCTGGTGCTGAACTTCATCCGCATGCCATGGATCGGCTATTACCAGAAAACGAGTGAAGTTGTGTTTATTTGTCTCGATGCCCTCTTGAAGAATCTTCATCCCGTAGCGTTCGGCGGCAGTCCGTGAGCAGATAGCAGCATGACCTCTAAGGTTTTGTTCTTTGATCACCTCTGCGCTCAGTGCCGTGTCTTCAGTTTCAACCACCTTCATCTGTGGATGATGATTAAGGAAATCCCTACACTGCATCAAGGCGATGGGGTGAGAGTTGACCTCCGTTATATCATCCCAATCCTCGTCCGGCAAACAGACAAAGCTATGCGAGATACGTAACTTGTGTTCGCCAATGATCCGTGCGCCACTCTGTCTCAGCAACTCATTGTTTTGAAGCAAACTTCCGGCAATAGTGTTCTCAATAGCTAGTAAAGCTATTGTTTCACTATCCTTTTTCATTGCGGCAAAAACATCCTCAAACGTTGCACAGCAAATTAGTTTGATTTCTTCTCCTTCGAAATACTTGTGAGCGGCTATGTCGTGATACGAGCCTAATGTTCCTTGAATTGCTACCTTTTTCATCTTATCTAATGGTCTGATACAAAAAAATCCCGCATCCAATATTGGAGCGGGACTTCTTCAGTTTTTATTTTCAGTATTTACTTTCGTTAGATACATACAAATTCCCGCTCTACTCTCTGGCTAAAGTAAAAGTAAAAAAAGAAGGAAAATGTGTAAGCAAACGAATTCATATAATCTATATTTGTTTCTATTACGTGGGCAAAAGTAATACATTTATCTTAAACGCAAATGAAAAACGATATTTTTTTTGTTTTGGTGCGTATTAAATATGATTTTCTCATTTCGGACGTTTCCTTGTTGTATACTTGTTACATAAATATTGCATAAATAAGTGCTTCTATACCCGTTAGGAATGAAGAGATTTTAATTATATCCATAACTGAACGTTTTGTGCGGATATGATTAGATCGTTCAATAATACAAAGATGATGAATGAATAATCGTCTTTTGCTAGATCATAAAAAAGCGATCTTGTACCGAGTTAAAAAAGTTTCGGGAAATAATCAATTTATCTATTTTCTCGAATGGTGGTTGCATGATGCATTTTTTCCCCTCTATCATACCTAGATATGCGATATTTATAATATATTGTTGGCTAATCTGTGTGAATGATGATGACAACTTTAATATATCCTCGGCAGAAGTGTTTCTTTTTAATTGAATGCAACTTTGATTCTGGAGCATGACGTACCAATGTTTTTTCTCTTTTATGTATTGAAAATAGCCGATGTCCTCTTCTCGAAGAGCTTTATATCCTCTAATGGTGGCGATTAGAAAGTAAGAATGATCTCTGGGAAAAAGATTAGATAAAGATTCTAATAATGAGGCCTCTTTGTCTTTTGATCCCATGTGAGTCAGAAACCTGTTGATTACTAGTAGAAACTCGCTATTGGTATACGGCTTTAATAAGAAGTCAAAAGCAGATTCTCTTAATGCGTTAAGCAAGTACTTATCATAAGCTGTGTAAAAAACCACTTGCATCGGCCAGTTGATAGCATCTTTTAGCTCTCTTAGTAGCTCTAATCCACTCATATCCGGCATTTCCACGTCAAGGAAAAGCAAGTCCGGTCTTCTTTCCAGAATTAGTTCCTTCCCTTTATTGGCCGTTTGAGCAGTGCCTCCAATAGATATTTTGCTAATGCTTTCCAACGAAGTACATAAGTTGGATATTCCAATAATTTCGTCATCGATAATAATGGCGCTAAACTGATCTTTCATTGATATTCAAATTTATAATGATAGGGGATATGTATTTCTGCTTTTGCACCCGATTGTCCCGGGAGTTCTACATTCCCCATCATGAAAGTTATTTTATCTGTGTTTATGGAATTCAATATTTGAATGGTTTGGTTTAGGACCTTTAGTCCCGTGCCGGTTCCGGCCGCCTGACTAAGCTTGTTTGGTGTGTATCCTGTACCATTGTCTTGAACGATAAGTCTCACTCCTTTTCCCTTTTCAAAAATATGAATGTTCAGCTTTCTCTCTCCCTCTACCATAGCCAGTCCATGTTTGATGGCATTCTCAACAGGAATCTGTAGCATCATGGGAATGATGTGGACACGATCTAGGTCAATTCGTTCATCTATCTCCCACGTCATGCTGAAATTATCGCCGAGCCCTTCTTTCTTTAAGTCAACGAATGACTTCACAAAGTCTATTTCATCAATTAACTTTATACTTGCTTGTTCGGCCATGTCAAGGCTCCTTCTTAGCAGATGTGCTAGTATGTATAGATTATTGCTTTTCTTGTCGCTTGTGTTACTTATCTCACGGTTTAGCGTGTTGAACATAAAGTGTGGCGAAATGCGGTTACGTATGTTTGTCATTCGTAGTTTGGTGATCTGGTTAATGTATTGCATACGTTGCAGGTTGTTTTTTCTTTTCACTGCAATATAGATCAGTATTGTTCCCAAGATAATCAATGTACTTACTAATATCCATATATACGTACTCAATTTGAGTGTTTCTACTTCAGCTCCTTGCTGCTGAATAAGCATTTCTTTCTTTATTAAAATAGTATCTTGTTTGTAGCGCATATCCAGTTCAGCAATTCTTTTTTGCGTTCTGTCATTGCGAAGTGAGTCGTTCAGGGCAGTGTTTCGGGCGAGATAGTGATATGCGTTTTTATAATCTCCTGTCTTCTTATAATACTGTTCCAGATATTTGTTTCGTATTGATGCTATATTTGGCTCAATGCCTGAATCATCTTTTATGGTTTTTGATAATCTATTAGCTAAAGCAATGTCGTTTTGTTTGATCGCCAATCCGATTCTTATTGTGTTGATGTAATAAAGTGCTGTTTTGTAGTCAATTTTTCGGAAATATGGTTCGGCTCTATCTAAATAGTATTTGCAGGAGTCCAGATGATTTAAGTTTAAATGTACATCACTTAAATTTAAGTTGCAAAGACTAATAAAATATTCATATTTTGGATCCTTTAGCAATATTTTCTCAGCATTAAACCATTGCAAAGCTTTTTTATATTCCTCTTTATAATAATAATAATTACCCCTGTTATTACAAAAGAAAACTTTCTCGTCAAACCTTGTGCTTTTATATTTCTTTTCTGCCAATGAATAATGCTTGTTAGCAGTTTCAAAGTCTCTCAAGCCCAGATAAATATCTCCTAGAGCGGAGTAGATGGGAAACTTATATTTTTCTAAATGCAAGGAATCGCTAATGAATAGAGCTCTTCTGAGGTAATAAGTTCCATTTGCAAAGTCACCTTTAAATTTGCATTGATCAGCAAGATTTATGAGAATGTCTGGTTCTCTTTCCTTTTTTGAGTTATATTGGAGAGCTTTGCGTAAGTAAATTATGGCTGAGTCGCGTTTCCCCATTTGTGAATAAAATGTTCCGAAAAAATTATTTGTGGTAGCCAATAATTCTTTTTGCCGGGTCGATTCAGGTTGTCGTGTTAGAAAATAGAGCGTTTTTCTACCAAATATCATAGCCGAATCATATTGATTTATCATAAAGCAGGCGGTGGCATAAGCTTCACATGCATCATAATAAGTCATGCTGTCGGGTACAATGGCGAAAGCTTTCTTTAAAAGGGATTTGGCTAGTGTAGGATTATTATACAAAGAATCTCTAGCTTGGTTTATAAGAGAGTCAATAAGTAGTACTTGATTGTTTGTAGGTCCTTCTTTATGAGAACATGATAATATTATAATAATAGTAATAAATGCTACTATGATATTACAACTCTTTAAAAGCCTTATTAGTACTTCCATAACTTATGAATAACTATTTATCTTTAGGATTCATTTTCTTATATATTGAAAGAGACTTTGCAAAAATATGAAAAAAGCGGGGTGAGCTTTCTCTTTTTATGCTTTTTTTTATCATTTGGTCTCGTTTTTGTTCAGATTATACAGCTGTAGCGTCTTTAGATAATAATTATGCATATTAAATCTCTTTTTTTGCTGTTTGCTGTCTTGTAAATGTAATATGTTCTTGATTCGGTAAATGTCTGCTTGCAAGTGCGAAAATACTCTTGTAATTTTGAAAGCAGAATTAAGATGATTTTTTAATTGAAAGATAATGAAAAGGAACACTCTTTTGTTTGCCACCTCATTGGTCATTGCTTGTTTGGCATTATTTGTTGCTTGTTCCAAAAGTGATGATGCCAGTAATGATTCATCAGCTATAATTGGTAAATGGTTATTTGTACATTCACAGGGATGGAAAACCAGCGCTGATGGTTCTACTATTACTTGGGATGAAGATCATAGTGATGATTTAGAATTTGGTGTCTTTAATAGTGATAACTCATATTTATATTCTGCTGGAGGTGATACGACTGAAAATGGAACTTATATTTATAACTCACCTGAAAAGACCATATATGTTACTAGAGAAGGAAGAAGTGTTTCCTTTGATATTTTACAACTAACGGCAACTCAATTAATAATAGGCTACAATTCGACCGAGGCAAGTTGTGCTGGTTATTGTAAGGAAACGTTTGAAAGAAATTAATTTGTTTATTCAATATGTCATAGCCCAGAAATATACTCAAACATATAGTAAATATCGAAATAGTGAATAATAATTTATATATGATATGAAAAATGAACGAATGACCAGACGAAGTTTGCTTCAATTGCTGTTGTATTCTATCTTGATCTTTTTTAGTTCTTGTTCCGGTAATGATGATGACGATAATGATAGCACAGCACCTGGATTGGACAATCTGCTATCATCCGAGTATCAAGATGAAATAAATAAGTATGTGCCTTTAAATAAAGGAAGTAGTCCTCCCAATGTTGAAGGGACTTATTACATGAATACGCCTGTTATAACTTTTGACTCAGATAATGATAAAGAATTGGGCACTGATTATGCAATAATAAGTATAAAAAAACAAAGCACTGTCAATACGGTCTCCTTTGAGATGAGAGAATACGATGATGATGAAGGGAGAAGAGGAGCTTACAAAATCTGATTTATGTCAAATATCTGGGTCAGGCAGTAAATTTACTCTATGTTTTAAATATTATGAAGTAGATGGGAACGCAAATGTTACGGTTGTATTTGTTATTTCAGGAACAAAAACAACTTCTGGTATTGCTGATTTCTGTGGAGGTTTTATAGTCACTGAGAGAAATGATCCAGATGGAGATTCTGACTTTGCGTATGTAGGCTATATAATACTATTTGCGGAGAAAGATGGACTGGCTAGTAATTACTCTTCAACAGCGGCATCAGCAAAAGCTATTAACATGATAAGAGAAAGGAATTCTTTTTTCAAAAGACCATTGATGAAATAAAACTATAAGTTATGAAATGTTTAATTTGTATGAAATTCAAAAATATCAGTTTGTTAATAATTCCCTTAGTGCTTGGATCGTGTGCTTCATCCACAAGGGTGCCTTATGAAAACATATCCGTTCCGGAAGAAGGAGGCGTGAATTTTCTTGAGATAACGAATGATGCTGACAATGTTGCAAATCCTGGTGTTAAGCGTAATATTTTTTCGAGGAGTACTAATAAAGTAAATTTGGAATGGTGGATAAATCCGATGATTGCAGTCTCTCCCGATGGTTCTAAAATAGCATATATCAATGCGAAGAATAGAATGCAGAATGTGATGGTGAAAAGTGCTAGATCGGGTGGTTCATCCGTGCAACGTACTTTTCGCAATTACGTGACAGATTTTTCATGGTCACCTGATGCTCAAATTCTTTGTTTTACAGAATACAGGAATGGAAACTTTGGGATATACTTAGTTTCGGCGGAACAAGGCTCAATAGTAAAACAAATATCTAATGGAATGTCAAATGATTATGCCGGTATTATAACTTCTGATGGGAATACAATCTTTTTCCATCGCGGAGAAGGAGGTGGCTTTGATAATTATAGCCTATGGAGTTATGATAAAAAGACTAATCTGTTTTCAAATTATTCGCGAGGAATGACACCTTGTTTAATTCCTGACAAGAGAAATGAGGTGTATTGTTCTCGTTATACAAGTCACAAAGAGTGCGAGATTTGGCGTGTCAATTTTGAAACAGGTGTTGAAGAAGTCGTTTTATCACAACCAGGCAAGAGTTTTACTTCTCCTAAGTTATCTCCTGACGGGAAATGGCTTCTTTGCACAGGGAGCAGTATTACACCTACTAAAATACACAATACAGATATTTTTGTAATTCGTACAGATGGAACAATGTTTACTCAGTTGACTTACCATCCGGGTAATGATATATCTGCAGTCTGGTCTCCTGATGGTAAAGGTGTTTATTTCTTATCTCAACGAGGGAGCAAGGAAGGAAAATATAATGTATGGAAAATGGATTTTACTTTATGATTATAGAATAATTTATTTTAAAACAGGAAAATACTGGTATGAAAAAAAATGTTTATCTCTCTTTAGTCTTGCTATTTTATTGCTTGTATTCGAATTCACAAATGATTTCGAATACAAATTATTCGGTAGATAATATTAATAAGAAGAATCAATTTGGGGTGGAAATAGGTGGCGGCGGTACTGGCTCTTTTACGATTGATTTGGGTGTGCATTATATCCATAACTATACTCCCTATTTTGCTTGGGATGTTATAGCTATAAAAGCTTCTGCTATACCAGATAATTTTAGTAAATCACTTTTCCCTAGTGCATTGACAGGTGTCCGGTTGACTTCTCCGCAATCTCCTTTCGGCTTAACTGGTTATCTCACAGGAAGAATAGGATATGATTATAATTTTGAGTTAGATGGAGGTGGTTTGTGCTTTGAGTTGGGAGCAGGTGTTAATATTACAAAAAATATCTATATTGGATATTCGTATACTCATCTTAAAAGTTCTTATGATATAGAAAAGTCGAAAACAACATATACGCATAAGAATGGTAAATCGGTTTCTAAAAAAGTAAATTATTCAGAGTCTATTGATAGTAAAATGAATTATCACGCATTGCGTATAGGTTTCTACTTTTAATTCAATATAGCTGAGGGGTTGTTTTTGATAGTGAAGATTTTGGTTCGTATTTTCTAAACAAAGTCGGTTCACATTGTAGAAGTAATGATCTAGAATATTTGCTAATAACGATGTTGTCATAATTAGTTTATAATACCCCCTTTCTGCAAATCCTTTGTTTTATAAGATTTTCCAGAACGTAATAGCCTAATTAATTTAGCAGGAGTACTTAGTCTTTTAAATTGTAAAAATATGAGAGTTTTGAGGGGTTGTTCAATGTTTTTAATGCCTTTCTTTTTTCTTTTTTATTCATGTTCAAAAGAAAATGATGAAGGTGTGGGAAATAGGATACATGAGGCAGTAGATCTAGGTTTAGATGTGAAATGGGCGAATTGCAATATTGGTGCAAATGTTCCAGAACAATATGGTGGGCTTTATGGATGGGGAGATCCGACGGGTTTGTTAACTTCCAGAATTTTTTCTGATTATATTGGTTTAGACCCTCCACAAGATATATGTGGAAGTGATTATGATATTGCACATATTCAATGGGGCGAAGGGTGGAGGTTGCCGTCATTTGAAGAAATATTGGAATTAAAGGAAAAATGTAGCTGGACATGGATTTCTAAAACGTTTAATAATAAAATAATATATGGAATGAAGGTTACAGGACCAAATGGAAATTATATATTTCTTCCTGCAGCAGGTGTACGTGGTGGCGATGACTACTATTCATTAGAGGATGTTTATGGCTTTTATTGGTGTGGAAAACTGTATGAAAACAGTAATAAACATGCGTGGTTTCTGGGTTTTACCAGTAGTGGCGCAAGCCTTGGATTTGGTAATTATTATAGGTATGTAGGATCCTCAATTCGTCCTGTAACTGAATAATAGAAGTATTTGTAAAATAATAGCAAAATTTGATTAATTATGAAAAAAGCGGTTGTAAGAAGAAATATTGTATTTGCATTGAGTGTAGTTTAGTGTACTAACGGTTCTATTTGCTTGTTCTGACAATGACAATAAAGATAATAGTGATTCGTCAGCAATAGTAGGCAAATGGCTGTGTGTTCATGAAGAAGGTTGGGAAACGAAAGATGGGCGTACTGAGAGTTTTGATGAAGATTATAGAGACGATGATCCAGATAAATATGACGGTTTACTTTATCTCGTTTTCAATAGCGACAACACATACCTTTCATATTATACTAATGACGATGCTAAAACGAATGGTACTTATACGTATAATTCTTCAGATAAGAAACTATTTTATGAAAACGAAAATACTTCTGGGACGGTCCAAGTATCAAAATTGACTTCTACTGAATTAATCTTAGAATTTTTCTCAGATACTAGCTATATTAAAGATACATACGAAAGAAAATAATATTTATCACTAGTATTCACTAAAAGTTAGTAGCATTCATTAATATGGGTCTGAAAGAATGGAAGTTACAAACAAAATTATATGTCTACGATTTAAATTGCTAATTTTGCATCCGACTATCAAAAAGGCGATTGCATAATGAAAAATATATATTTGCTCAATTCATAGAGTTTCTTTCCCAGAAGTGTTTTTGAATATTTGTCATTAAATGTGATTCAAATAAATACTTGAAGATCTTGCTTATTGGGTAATAGATATCGCCCGAACGAAGAGTATTATCAAGAATTTCGAGATCGTATTTCATAAATATAGCCGAAATATTAAGCTTGTGCTCCTGTTCTTTTTATTTAATTTTCAACAAACATTTGAATGATATTTGCTTTACGGAATTATACTAACCTTCTTAACAAAACTTCTTGTAGAAAAATATCCAAGTGCGCCTCCTGATAAATTAGTGGTAATATTTGCGTTATTACCTCCCCAGATAGGGTTTTCAGATTTGCTGGCAGCTTTACATTGCTTAATGAAGTTATAGTATCCTTCTTCTATTTGGCTGAATAAGACTGTAATGGTGTCACCGGATTCGACAAGAATAGGCAATTTATTTTCTTTGTCACTGCATTTATCTTTGTCTTTTTTATCCACAATTGTATTGGTGATAGTTGTGCTGATCAAACTTATGCCATTAATGCTATCATTACTGAGGAATTTACTGTCAAATGTCAGCCATTGATTGATTTGTGTGGTTACAGGTGTTTCGTTTAATAAATAATTGATAAGAATATATTTCTCGTCTTCGAACTCCGGTCCATATATGGTTAGCGGATAGATACTATATCCCAATAGTTTTTGGCTGTTAAAACTTATGCTATCAATTTGGAGAAGAGATTGCATTGTGGATGAGGCTTGGTATGTTTCCGTTTCACCATCGTTGTTAAAATCAAAATTAACAGCCAGTGTATAACTTATTCCTATTTGTCCGGCAAAAGCTTCTTTAGTTCTATATAAACCTGATTCTGTTGAATCTTCTTTCAATTCAAAGGTTTTTCCATCTGAAGTTTCTATTTTAGCTGTAGCTCCGGATATTCCGTTCTTTGTTTCAATGCTGTAATAAGGAACCGTATGGCTGATACGGACTGTTTGATGAGCAAGTGTATCACATACTTGCCCGATAATTACAATGTTTGATTCCATGTCTTCAAGATCGGCATCATAGTCAACTGTGCATCCAATCAATAGCATTGTAGTAATAGCGGCAATAGCAATCTTTTCCATATTTAAAATTTGAAGTTATAGGTGATTGAAGGAACAATACTGAAAAGATAGACCATCCTTGATTTATTTTTCTTGAAATTGATAGCCCATGGGTTCCTTCGCGCGTATGCGTTATAAACTGAAAAAATCCATTCATCTTTCCATTTTTTGTCTTTGTGTATCGGCTGATAATTGATGGAAAAATCTAGTCGATGGTAATCTGGGTATCTATAATTGTTTCGACCTGAATATACGGGAACATAAACTCCGTCTGTTTCATATTCGGCAGATGGGAATGTACCGGGTTTTCCGGAGGAATATATCCAATTTGCAGATAAACTTATTTTTTTAGAAATGTTGTAGTCGATGAACAAATTAATAGAATGGGGCTTGTCGTACGGTGAGAGGTATGTTTTTCCTTTATTAATTTCAGGTATTGCAAACTCTGAATGTGAATATGTATAGTTAATAATGGCTGTGAAACGTTTTGTCTTTTTGCTTATGCTCAATTCTAATCCATAAGCTTTACCAGAGCCGCTGCGGATAAGATCTTCTATGTGATCATTGAAGAGTAGATCTACGTTATCTGCAAAGTCGATGATGTTATGTGATGCTTTGTAGTATATTTCAACAGATGTTTCTATACCTGATTTTTGGAGATTACGATAATATCCGGCAGAAATAATAGACGTTTTTTGAGGCTTTATTTTTGCATTTGCAGGAAACCAAACATCAAGAGGAGAACCAGAGTTTGATCTGCTAGCCCATTGTATAAATTGAGTGTTGTGTCCGTAGCTCATTTTTATAGAAGATTCATTCGATAGTTTTATTGCGCTTGATAATCTAGGATCTATAGTGATATAGTTGCTTTCATTGCTAAAGAAATTGCTGCGGATGCCATATGAAACTATCCATCTCTTATTTATTATTTGTTCATTGGCCAGGTATAATGCACTTTCTTTGGCGTGACTTTCTGATACTTCATAACCAAAAAAATTAGGTCCTTCAATATTACAGGGATGGAAAGAATGTTTTGTTGTAGAAATTCCATAGGATAATTTGTTGCGTTTGCTCAATCGATGAGAGAAGTCAATTTCTCCTCTAACATCTGACAGGTTAGATTTCCACTCTATCAGATTAATCTCCCAGTCGGATTTTAAATCATACATATATTTGCTATATGCTATTGTAGCTGTGGAAGATATTTTGGAATTATAATCATGCTGCCAAATAAATGAAAGGAGTTTATTCCCATAATTGATCCCGAAATCTTCAACAGCGACATGATCTTGCCCACTATAACTGCTTAATGATATGTGATCTTTATTCGATATCTTGTGGGATAGCTTTAAGTTTAGATCGTAAAAATAGAGGGATGATTTTTTTGCATTTTCGTTTGGTAATAATTTTAAAAATAGATCAGCGTAGCTTCTTCGCCCGCTCAATAATAGCCCAGTTTTTTCGCCGCATGGTATTTCTAGAGTTAGTCTACTAGCCAAAAGACCTATCCCTCCTGTTATAGCTGTTTTTTGAGGATGCTTATCTATGGTAGAAATATCGAGAGTTGAAGCTAATCGACCTCCGTACTTTACGGGCAAGGAGCCTTTGTATAGTGTGGCATCTTTAATTATATCATTGTTAAAAACGGAAAGAAAGCCAATTAAGTGTGATGGGTTGTATACAATAGTATGGTCTAGCAGAATTAAATTTTGATCCGGGGCTCCTCCTCGTACGCTAAATCCCGTATTTCCTTCTGAAGTTGATTGAACTCCTGCTGTGAGTTGAATACTTTTGAGGATATCAGCTTCTCCTAATAAAGTAGGCCTTTTTTCTATGTCTGACGATTTTAGGTAATTAATACCCATCATAGGAGTATTTAAATTATAATTGTTGTGCTCACCTAAAATTTCAACTTCATTTAATGCGATTCCACTTTCTAATTTAACTTTGATAGGTGGCATATTTTTATATATTGCAAGTTTTAATGCCTTTGTTTTGTATCCCACAAATGATATGTAGATCTTTTGATTTCCTTCAGGTAGATTTAGAGTGAATTCTCCGTTAATATTAGTTTGGATTCTTGAAAGGGGTGAGTAAGTTGTAACAGATGCATAAGCTAATGTCTGGTTTTGCGTATCGGTGACTTTTCCTTTGACAAATATTTGCGAGTAAATGTTCTGGCAAAATATTAGAGATAGTACAATAAGAAGTCTGTTGGATTTATTGCCCATCTCTAGTATTTTTAATGTCATGATGATCTAGAATCTATATCCAATTCCTAATTGTAGTGAATGATGTCTTATGCGAGGTTCTATCATCTTTTTCACAAGATTAATTTCATCTTTGTATTCTAGAACTTCTTCTGTCCCAATAGAAGATAAATCTATTTTGTCCGTTATGCTATTAGTTAAACTGTAATTGTATCTTACATCAAAAAAAAGATTCTTCAGAGAATATTCAGTTCCTAAAGAAATACCAATATCCAATTTTCGTGTATTGTCTTTTATTATATTCTCGGCCAGAGTTTTAACTATATTGAAGGTTAGTTTTTCTTCTTCATCCATAAGGTTTTCTAAGTTTCGTGAGCTTAAATTTAATCCTATTCTATAAGCAAAGTAAGGACCTGCCATGATGCTTAAGCCTTCTACTGTTTTATACTTTAATAGGATAGGTATCTTTACATAACTGTTAGATATGGAAACGGAGAGATCTTTTTTTGTGTACTTTGAAATATCTTTATTCTCACCCTCCTCATCCTCATTCGTAAGCCCTAAACACTTTGATATTAGGTCTTTTCCGACAGATAATTTGCTCCCTTCGTTTGTGTACATTAGTTCTGTTTGTAAATCGAGTGATTTAGATAGTGGTACATTATTTACAATGCCAAGGTAAAAACCGATTCGAGAACCCATATTTATACTAGGGCTAAAATCTTTTATTGAAATAGTACTATTGGACGATAATCCACCAACTTTTATTCCCCATCTCATGGGACTTTGTGCCTCTGTAATTGTACTTATCGATACAATTAGTAATAAAAGCAGAAAAAAACTTATTCTTTTCATCTTTTTAGTGTAAAATTGATAATATGTTTCTTGCAAAAATACTATTAAACAAAAAGTTGCGCAAATGCTTTAATTCTAATACGTTGATATTCAGCAAGGAGAATGACTTAAGTGGTATAATATAGAGCTTGTTCTGCATGAGAAAAACTCACATGTAAAATACACAGAACCTTTTTTATGGATGTTTTCAATCAAAACAACTATCGACTTGAATTATTGCTTGATGATGAAATAATTTATAGAAGACAGAAAGAAGCATTCAATGGCAATATGGGAAACGAGAACGCTTGCCCAATAATTTTTCAATGTTGGATGCAAGCGTTGCACTGGCAACAAATGCAATCGCTGTGATGCGCTAACAATCTGGACAGCTCTTGAAAAGCTTCGTGATAGCTCCAAATTTCCGATTAAGTTACAGCGATAAGAAGACATAACTTCAACGTGTTGAATGTACGATATCAACGTGTTGAAAACGGACATTCAACACGTTGATATCGTACATTCAACAAACCCCTCTCAGAAAGCCTGTAGGCGTAGTTTTTAATATCAACAAAAACATAGAGATATTGAAGAAGAAGGGAGAGATGAATATCACTTTCGGCATTACGAGCACAAGAACTTACTTCAATATATAATACTAATTGATTTATCTGTTACTCAAAAGTAAAACAAATGAAACGAAGAGATTATTCATTGTAGGAGAGGAGAGAAAGGAGAATTCTAGCAATACATTAAAGACGGCATAGACAGAGTGAGCCAACCACTAACTTAATAAGATGTTAATCGAATCGGGCTCCTTCTGCAAAGTAAGTCTGTAAATAAGAGGGCTTTTAATGCACAAACCCAAGAATATTATCAAACTTTTCGCCTTGGTTCTCAAACTGTCCGCTCAAAGCTTCTGCGTCTTTAGGATTTAGTTCGAGTGCTTTTTTCATGTCTTCTATTGAGCCTTCTTTATCACCGTTCAATAGTTTGGCACGGCCACGTTCTTGGTAGGCTGATGCAAAGTTGGGATTTATCTCGATTGCTTCATCGAAAACATCAATAGCAGCAGAAAGGTTCTTCTGAGAGATGTATGATTTGCCTAGTGCTAAGTAGGCTTGCTCGTTAAATGGGTTTAGTGTGGTTACTTTTCGGTAGACTTCTTCCGCTTCTGCTCCTTTATCGGTAGCATCAAAGAGCTTTCCTTGCAGAATTAGTGCGGTTTCTTCATCGGGAGATTGCTCCAATATCACTTCGAGATCTTTCTGTGCTTCTTCATATTGGCTCATGTCCAGCAATACTTCGGCACGCATCAGTCTTGCTTCCGTATAGTCTTCTTTTAATACGAGTGCTTTGGTGAGGTTGGCTATTGTGCTAAGTTCATCTTTCAATCCTCTTTCTGCTCTGGCTAGCTGAAAGAGTGGCATGGCTTTGTCTTGCTCAATAGCGATTGCTTTTAATGCAAATTCCTTCATGTCGGCATAGGCTTCTTGCATATAGCATACATGGGTCAGGGTCAGAAAAGTACTACTGATTTCAGGCTCCATTCCTGCCATCTCCTCTAATACTTTTCGTGCTTTATCAAGCTCTCCCGTTTGTACGTATAGTTGGCTTAGATGACCCATCGTTTCAAATTCTTTTTCGATAGCAAGTGCTTCGGTGAAACACTTCACAGCATAGTCGGCGCGTCCTATGCGCTGAGCACGGAGTCCGTCATACTTTAATATATCAAAGTTCTTTTTGTTGTTTCTCTGTTGTTCCTCTTCCGGGTTTTCTACTTTTCCGGAGAAGAGTGATTTAAAGAAATTAGCCATGTTCTTTTGTTTTTAGTTTCTTTGCAAAAATAATAAATAATGCTTATCAGATGGCATGCTTGTGTCTGTTTTTTATTATGAAAGTGCTTTTAGTTGCAGCATGCCGTCTTTCATTTCGAGTATGCCTTCATCTAGTAGATATTGAACAGTTGTACTTAACTCTTCTTTTTCTGCCGTCTCTATGTTGCGGGCTATGTCGGCCGGAGTAGAGGGTTGCAGGCTGAGGACGTCAATAATCTGTTGTTTCAACAGGTCGAATGCAAGATTTGGAAGAGTATCTGTTGCTTTTTTGCTAAGGCAATTGTCGCATTGTCCGCAGTTATGCTTATTTCTTTCTCCAAAGTAATGGAGCAACATCCGGCTTCGGCAGGCAGTTTCGGAGGTAACATATTCTAGCATGGATTTGATCCGTGCTTCGTATCGTTCTTTCCGTTCCTCGTACACTGTATGTGTGATTTGTAAGTGACGCAATTCTACCCGTTCACGCGTATATATTATATAAGGTGTCTTTTTACGTGGAATGTAATCCAGGATACGCCTCTTATCCAACAAGGTTAACAGGTCGTATACTTGTTGCCGGGTTAATCCCGAGCGTACGGCTAGTGATTCTTCGTGAATATAGGCATAGTCTGTGAATACGCCGGTGTATGATCGTAGTACCGTTTGTATCAAGGCATCGGCTTGGGCACCCATCTCTTGTAGCTTGTACAGTTCATCCCGACGAATCGTGAAAAGCAATCGGGAGGCATTGTCTTGTTCGGCTGTATATTCAATGTATCCGGCTTGGGTAAGTATCTTCAGGGCACTGTCGGCCGGTACGGGGAAATGCTTAAACTTGCGACAAAACTCTTCCAGATTAAAGTCGTACATGCAATTCACGCCGTCTCCCATAGCCATCTGGTAGTAGTAGTTTACGTGTTCGTACACTTGTTTGATGTACTCTTTCTCCGGAAATGTGTCCGCAATCCGTTTCTTTAGCGATGCCTTGTCTGCATTGGAATACAAGATCACAGCATACGCCTTTTCACCGTCGCGCCCGCCACGACCTGCTTCTTGAAAGTAGGCTTCCGGTGAGTCGGGAAGATCAAGATGTACCACAACTCGCACATCAGGCTTGTCTATCCCCATACCAAAAGCATTCGTGGCTACCATCACACGACATTCTCCACTTTGCCAACGCTTCTGTCTCAGGTCTTTCACATCATTGTTTAGTCCGGCATGGTAAAAGTCGGCTGTGATGCCTTCGTGCTGTAAGAGTTCCGTGGTTTCCTTTGTCCTTTTCCGGTTGCGTACATAAACGATAGCACTTCCGGGTATCTGGTGAAGTATGTGAAGTAATTCTCCCGCTTTGTTGTCTGTCTTGCGGACGATATAGGCCAAGTTCTTCCGTTCAAAGCTCATTCGGAAGACATTTTCTTGCTTGAAGTGGAGCCTTGCCTGAATATCTTTTACCACAGCCGGTGTGGCAGTTGCTGTCAGTGCTAGTACGGGTATTCCCGGTAATAGTTCCCTTATCTCGGCTATTTTCAGATAAGCCGGACGGAAATCATATCCCCATTGAGAGATGCAATGGCTTTCGTCAACGGTTATCATGCTCACGTTCATGGAGCGGAGTTTAGCTCGAAAGATTTCTGTGTCCAAACGTTCCGGTGAAATATAGAGAAATTTGTAGTTGCCGAAGATGCAATTCTCTAATGCTACGATAATCTCTTGCCTCGTCATTCCCGAATAAACGGCAAGAGCCTTAATGCCACGGCTCCTCAGGTTCTGAACCTGATCCTTCATCAGAGCGATGAGGGGCGTCACAACGAGGCATATTCCCTCTTGCGCTAAAGCGGGAACCTGAAAGGTGATGGACTTGCCACCACCCGTAGGCATCAACCCCAACGTATCTTTACCTTGGCCAATGCTAGTGATAATGTCTTCCTGTAAGTCACGGAAGGTGTCATAGCCCCAGTAACGTTTCAGTATTTCGTGATAAATGCTCACTCTGCCGGCTTAATATCTTCAATTTGTAATTGCACTTCTCCGTGTCTATGAGTATTCTCCTCTATTGTATAGCAGATGTCAAACGAACGTTTGGTCTTGATGTAGCGCACGTGTGAACTTTGTCCAAAAGCTATCCCGTTCATTACATTATTCGATTTGTTGTCCACTAACTCTAGCTTGATATGCTCCTGATCGCGACCTACCACTTTACTTGTGCCATAGTCGTACACATGATGGGTGCAAAAAATAGGTTTGTTGTTTTCAGGACCGAATGGATTAAACTTTTTCAGATCGCTACAAAACTTTGAAGTTATATCTTTAAAGTCTATCTCCGCATGAATGTTAATCATAGCAGATGTTTGTTCGGGCAAGATGTGTTGCGAAACAAATTCTTCGAAGCGCTGAGTAAAGGCTTCTACTTTGTCTATCTTCATCGAAAGTCCGGCAGCATAGGTGTGTCCTCCAAAATTTTCGAGTAAGTCGCGGCAATGTTCAACTGCCTTATAGACATCAAAACCCAACACTGAACGTGCGGAGCCGGTAGCCATATCATCCGTACGGGTTAGTACTACTGCCGGACGGTAGTAGACTTCTGTCAGTCGAGAGGCCACAATGCCTATCACTCCTTTATGCCAATTCTCGTTGTATAAGACAATGGAGCGTCGGTTGGCCAAGCCACTCAGGTTGGAGACAATTAGGTTGGCCTCTTCCGTCATGCTCTTATCCAAGTCTTTGCGGGTCTCGTTGTATTGGTTTATTTCATTGCTCTTTTCCAATGCTAATGAAAAATCTTTTTCAGTTAGCAGGTCAACAGCCTTTTTCCCATTCTGTATACGCCCGGAAGCGTTGATTCGCGGACCGATCTTGAAGACGATGTCGCTAACGGTAATTTCTTTATCAGACAATCCGCACACATCAATAATGGCTTTGAGGCCAACACTCGGATTACTGTTTAACTGTTTCAGTCCGTGGTATGTAAGGATACGGTTTTCACCCATGATAGGTACAATATCCGATGCTACACTGACAGCTACCAAATCAAGTAGAGGAACCAGATTATGAAAGTCAATGCCATTGTTAATAGCAAATGCCTGCATGAACTTAAAGCCTACTCCACATCCGGAGAGATGAGTGTAGGGATATGTGTTATCGAGCCGTTTAGCATTTAAGATAGCAACGGCTGGGGGCAATATGCCATCGGGCACATGGTGGTCACAAATGATAAAGTCAATGCCTTTTTCCTTCGCATAGGTAATTTCGTCAACAGCCTTAATTCCGCAGTCGAGTACAATAATGAGTCCCACACCAGTTTCGGCAGCATAATCTATTCCTTGAGTAGAAACTCCGTAACCTTCATTATAGCGGTCGGGAATGTAATAATCAATGTTTGAATAATACTGCTGTATAAACTTGTATACCAGAGACACAGCTGTGGTTCCATCTACATCATAATCTCCATAAATAAGAATCCTTTCTTTCTTTCCCATTGCCTTGTTCAGGCGTTCCACTGCAATATCCATATCTTCCATTAGAAATGGATCATGCAAATCAAGTAATTGCGGGCGGAAGAACTTTTTCGCTTCTGTTGCGTCTGTAATTCCTCGCTGTAGCAATAATTCTCCCAAGATTGGACTAATTCCCAATTCTTGAGCCAGTGCTTGGCTTCTCTGTTCTTGTTCGGATGTAATGGGTTGATAATTCCATTTGTAGTTCATTTTATATATTGTTTTTTCTTTCTTCTGTCTCAAAGGTCGGCTAAGAACGTGCTTTGCCAACGATTGGTAAAAGTACGAAAAAAAACGTTAGGGGAGATGATAGAATGAAGAAAATCTACATGAACAAGTTATGCATGAGCAGACTTCTTCGTAAGGTTTCTCCCTTCAAATTGGCAGATGGCTTCTTTCCACTCTTCTTCTAACTCTTTTGATTCGTTTTTTGAGAGATCGAAAGCTACCATTACGGATTTGCAGACACATTTCACCTCATTTGTTTCAATCTCAATTACTTGTTGGATGAGATGAAAACTCTTGTGTCCGATTTGGTAAACCGCTGTTTGTACGGCTACATGGTCTGTCGGGAGAATTTGGGATAAGAAGTTTGCTTCAATGTTCACTACTACAATGGCATCTTTAGTCCAGTCAACATGCGGGCACACAGATGCGAAGTATTCTGTTTTTCCGAGATCGTAGAAAGTAAAGTAAACAGCATTATTAACGTGACCGAATTTATCTACGTCGTTGAAGCGTAATTGTATAGGTAAGCTATGGTGAAACTCTATTTCTTCCATTTGTTTTCTCTTAAACGTTTTTATTGTCGGGCAAAAGTACTATTTTTGCATGTTATTCAATCTGCAATATCTAAAGAAATGATAGAAGATATAAAAAAAGCTTGCCAAGTAATGAGTGAAGGTGGAGTGATACTTTACCCTACTGACACCATTTGGGGCCTTGGTTGTGATGCTACAAACCCGGAAGCAGTTCGTAAGGTGTATGAGATTAAACAACGCTCTGATAGCAAAGCGATGCTGGTGTTGGTTGATTCATCTGCAAAAGTTGAGTTCTATGTAGGGGATGTCCCTCCTATTGCTTGGGATTTGATCGAACTTGCCGATAAACCGATGACTATTATTTATTCCGGTGCGCGAAACTTAGCCGCTAATCTTCTTGCCGAAGACGGGAGTGTGGGTATCCGTGTTACGAATGAAGATTTTTCTCGTCAACTTTGTCAGCGCTTTCGTAAAGCGATTGTTTCTACTTCGGCTAATATCAGCGGACAACCTTCTCCAACCAACTTTAGCGAAGTGAGTGAGGAGATAAAATCATTGGTAGATTATGTTGTCACCTTTCGCCAGAATGAGATGGATCATCCTAAGCCATCAAGTATTATTAAACTGGATAAAGGCGGTGTGATTAAAATTATACGTAAATAGAAATTAAACGACTTGATTCTTAGGTACAGGGGGTTTAAATAGATTATGAAAAAAGAAAAAATAGCTTTAGTTCAACAACTTATAATGTGGCGCGAGAATAAAATTAAAGAGAAACATTTTATTCTGATGCTTAGCTTTATGGTTGGTATATTTACCGCCATTGCTGCTTTACTACTTAAATATCTCATTCGCTTAATCCAGAATTTCCTAACGGATAACTTTGATACAACGAATGCCAACTTCCTTTATTTGGTTTATCCGGTAGTGGGTATCTTTCTTGCCGGATGGTTTGTACGTAACATAGTCAAAGACGATATTAGTCATGGGGTAACAAAAATACTTTATTCTATTTCTCGCCGTCAGGGACGAATCAAACGCCATAACATTTGGTCGTCAACCATTGCCAGTGCCATAACCATCGGTTTTGGTGGATCCGTAGGAGCGGAGGCTCCTATCGTGCTGACTGGTTCGGCAATTGGATCTAATCTGGGAAGCTTTTTTAAGATGGAACAGCGTACATTAATGTTATTGGTCGGTTGTGGCGCAGCAGGTGCTGTTGCAGGAATTTTTAAAGCTCCAATAGCTGGTCTGGTCTTTACTATTGAGGTCTTGATGATCGATCTGACCATGACTTCGCTCCTTCCGTTATTGATATCTTCCGTTACTGCAGCCACTGTTTCTTACATTGTGACTGGCCAAGAAGCTATGTTTAAGTTTCATCTTGATGAACCATTTCAATTGGAACGTATACCTTATGTCATCCTTTTAGGGATCTTTTGCGGACTGGTCTCTCTCTATTTTACTCGGGCTATGAATGCTGTTGAAGGGGTATTTGGGCGATTCAAAGGTGCTTATAAAAAGTTGACTTTGGGAGGTATTATGCTAAGTGTGTTAATCTTCCTTTTTCCGCCACTTTATGGTGAAGGATATGACACGATAGAATTATTGCTGAATGGGGCGAGCAATACGGAGTGGGATACGGTGATGAATAATTCTTTGTTTTATGGCTATGGCAATTTATTGCTTGTATATCTTATCCTGATCATTTTATTCAAGGTTTTTGCTTCGAGTGCTACTAATGGTGGAGGTGGCTGCGGTGGAATCTTTGCTCCTTCTTTATTTTTAGGATGCATTGCCGGTTTTGTTTTTTCTCATTTTGGCAATCAACTGGCTTTTCTCCCCCAATTGCCTGAAAAAAACTTTGCGTTGATGGGTATGGCAGGTGTGATGAGTGGCGTGATGCATGCTCCGCTGACTGGCGTTTTTTTGATAGCCGAGCTTACCGGAGGATATGATTTGTTTTTGCCGCTGATGATTGTAGCTGTAAGTTCTTATTTAACTATTATTGTTTTTGAACCTCATAGTATTTATTCAATGCGTTTGGCTAAGAAAGGTCAATTGCTGACGCATCATAAAGATAGAGCAGTGCTGACGCTTATGAAAATGGAAAATGTAGTGGAGAAAGATTTTGTGGTGGTTCATCCAGAAATGGATTTAGGGCAGTTGGTAAAAGCCATTTCGACCTCGCATCGCAATGTTTTCCCTGTTATTGATAATACCGGAGTATTATTGGGTGTTGTTCTTCTTGATGATATTCGTAGCATTATGTTTCGTCAAGAATTGTATCACCGCTTCACGGTCAGTAAACTGATGACCTCTCTTCCTGCCCGTTTATATGATACTGACAGTATGGAACAGGTGATGCAGACTTTTGATGATACCAAGGCCTGGAATCTCCCTGTGGCCGATAGTGAAGGTAAATATCTGGGATTTGTCTCTAAATCGAAGATATTCAACACTTATCGTCAATTGCTAGTGCATTTCTCTGAAGATTAACTTTAACTTGTAATTGCTATGCCAGATAAGAAAGATTTAAAAATCGTATATATGGGTACTCCTGAATTTGCAGTCGAACCACTTCGATGCTTGATAGATGGAGGATATAATGTCGTGGGTGTAATAACGATGCCTGATAAACCTGCAGGGCGCGGACATAAAATTCACTTTTCGCCTGTTAAGCAATATGCGCTTGATCACCATCTTCCATTATTGCAGCCGGAAAAATTGAAAGATGCGGATTTTGTGCAAGCCCTGCGTGATTGGCAAGCCGATCTACAAGTTGTTGTGGCTTTTCGGATGTTGCCCGAAATTGTGTGGAATATGCCCCGCTTTGGAACTTTTAATCTTCATGCTTCATTACTTCCTCAATATCGCGGAGCGGCACCCATTAATTGGGCTGTGATAAACGGAGATAGAGAAACGGGTATCACTACCTTTTTTCTTACGCATGATATTGACACCGGAAAAGTGATTCAGCAGGTATCCGTTCCTATTGCCGATACGGATAATGTAGAAATTGTGCATGATAAGTTGATGTTGCTTGGAGGTAAGTTGGTAGTGGAGACGATTGAAGCCATTCTTCACGGAAGGGTGAAACCAATACCTCAAGAAGAGATGGCTGTGGTTGGCGAACTTCTTCCGGCACCTAAAATATTCAAAGATACGTGCCGAATAAATTGGGCGCAACCAACCAAAAAGATTTATGACTTTATTCGTGGTTTGTCCCCTTATCCTGCAGCATGGACAGAGTTGAACTGCCCTAATGGTGAAGAAATAGTTGTGAAGATATTCGAGTCGGAAAAGGTCGAAGAGATACATGGGTTTGCGCCCGGAACGATTCTTACTGATGGCAAGAACTACATAAAGGTAGCTACATCAGATGGCCTTATTTTGATCAAGTCTTTGCAATTTCCCGGCAAGAAACGTCTCCATACAGAGGAATTGTTGAGAGGGTTTAAACTGACGGAAGAATTTTGTATGAAAGTAGGATGATCTAACTATTTTATCTACATTTGTACTACGAATTATATACTTAGTGAAAAATGAAACCAATTATAGCCCCTTCCATATTATCTGCTAATTTTGCTTATCTGGCCAGAGACATAGAGATGATTAACCAGAGTGAAGCAGATTGGCTACATCTTGACGTGATGGATGGCGTTTTCGTTCCCAACATTTCATTTGGTTTTCCGGTGTTGAAGTATGTTGCTGAATTAACAAACAAACCGCTTGATGCACATTTGATGATAGTAAACCCTGAGAAATTTATTCCTGAAGTAAAAGCTCTCGGTGCTAAAGTGATGAATGTGCATTTTGAAGCTTGTCCCCATTTGCATCGTGTTATTCAGCAAATACGTGAAGCCGGTATGCAACCGGCCGTAACAATCAATCCCGCTACTCCTGTATCTTTCTTGAAAGATATTATCAACGATGTCTATATGATACTGGTGATGAGTGTGAATCCCGGTTTTGGCGGACAAAAATTTATAGAGCACTCGGTGGAGAAGGTAAAAGAATTGCGTGCTTTGATTGAACAAACAGGCTCTAAAGCTTTGATTGAAGTAGACGGTGGCGTGAATAAAGAGACGGGAGCACGGCTGATTGCTGCCGGTGCTGATGTGCTTGTGGCCGGAAATGCTATCTTCGCTGCTGAAGATCCGGTAGCGATGATTCACAATTTGAAAAATATGTAGAAATTCTTTCTGTGCCCTTTTTAAACTCTCTACACCGATATCCTTTTTTGCGGCTGTTTGTTCCATTAGCGGTGGGCATTATTTGCGGTGACGCTTTATCTTCTCAAAACAAAGAATTTGTATGGAGGTTAGCTTTTGTTGCTTTCCTTATTTCTCTGCTATTTGGTGGATTTTCTTTTCTTTTAAGAAAATACTTTTATCGATGGTTGTTTGGTGCAGGTATTTATCTTTTATTCTTCTCAATAGGTGTTGGTAGCTCTGGTTGGAGATTGGCACAAACGATTCATTCTTTTCCTGATCATGAAACGGTGTATCGTGGTGTTTTGGTCGAACATCCGGATATAAAAAAACGGAGTGTTCTTTGTACGATTCATTTGCTAAGCCAAGTTGATTCTGTATCAACCCATTCGCTTCAAAAAGACATTCTACTTTATTTTATTAAAGATTCGGCTAGTGAGCATTTGTGTCGAGGAGATGAAGTCTTGTTTTATGCTCACATATCTGCTCCCAAAAATAATGGCAATCCTAACGAGTTTGATTATGCCCGCTATCTTCTGCGCAAAGGAATAAGCGGAACGGGCTTTGCTTTTGCTCATAATTGGAAGATTGTGGGACATGACTCGGCTCGTTCATTGAAGCAACTGGCTGCCGACTATCGCGAGCGGATCTTAAACCTTTATCGGTCGTTGGGTTTTAGTAGAGATGAGTTTGCGGTACTTTCTGCACTGACGGTGGGTTACAAGGACGAGCTGAGTGATGAGATAAAAGAAACCTTTTCCATTTCCGGTGCGAGTCATGTATTGGCACTTTCCGGTCTCCATATTGGTTTTCTTTATGCGATGTTGCTTTTCTTGTTGAAGAGAATTCCCGGTCGTTCGAAGATGATAGAGATTTTTCGCATTCTAATCATTATAGTTGCGCTTTGGCTTTTTGCTTTCCTTGCGGGTTTTTCGTCTTCTGTGGTTCGTTCGGTAATGATGTTTTCCTTGTTTGCCTTGTCGGGATTGGCTCTAGGAAAGGGTTTTCCCTTGAATACTCTTGCTGCGGCAGGGGTTCTGATGTTGTTATATAATCCTTGCTGGTTATTCGATGTTGGTTTTCAGCTCTCTTTTTGTGCCGTGGCAGCCATATTACTATTTCATCCACTGATTGATAATAGAATAACACTTACCAATAGGTCAGCGAAGTATGTATGGAGCCTGATTTCTGTGTCCATTGCGGCCCAGATAGGCACTGCACCATTGGTTTTGCTTTATTTTTCACGTTATTCCACTCATTTTATTTTAACTAATTTGCTTGTTATTCCATTGGTTTCTATTCTTATATATTTAACTGTTGTCATGCTTTTGTTTACGCCATTCCCTATGATTCAGAGCTGGCTAAAAGAGCTTGTTCAGTTTAGTTTGCAATTCTTGAACGATTCGGTGCGATGGGTGGAACAATTGCCCTTTTCTTCCATTGATAATATCTGGATTTACCCCTTTGAAGTTTTAATTCTTTATCTATCTATACTACTATTTGCTCGCTATGTCTCCTTTAGAGATGGAAAGAACATGATTGCATTTCTGATCTCCGTCTTAATACTATGCTCTTATCATGTGACTATGCTTTACAAAGATCGTCCTTATAATAGTTTAGTTTTTTATAATGTACGTAATTGTCCTGTAGCACACTGCATAACAGCTAGCGGACGGTCTTGGCTAGTGCATCCTGACGATTGTGTGGCGGATGATAAACGCCTTTATGCTGCTGTTTCGGGTTATTGGAATCGATTACATATGCTTCCGCCTATTTCGGTATTAAATGCTAAAACAAATCAGTATCTTGATTTTTGTAATAATATCCTCTCATTTGGTGGAAAGCAAGTCTGTTTTGTTGATGATGATCGATGGCTAAATAAAGTGGCCGAGCATCCTTTGTCTGTGGATTATCTTTATCTATGTAAAGGATATAGAGGACGATTGAGGTGGCTGATAGGCCTATTCTCTGTACAAACGGTTGTGTTGGATGCATCTATTCCTGAATGGCACAAAAAAGAATTTTCAGAAGAATGTATGCAGATGGGAATTCATTTTATTTCTCTTGCTGACAAAGGTTCTGTCTGCTTTCTGCTCTGATAAACAAAGAATTTTGTATTTTTGTCGATTATATCAATAGAAAATATATGCTGACTAAGGTTATTGAACAAACTAAAATAGACCATTTTACTAAATGGTTCGAACGGGCTGATAAAATAGTTGTTGTTTCTCATGTTTCTCCTGATGGAGATGCCATCGGTTCATCTTTGGGACTTTGCCACTTTCTTTATTCACAAGACAAGATAGTAAATGTGATTGTACCGAATGCTTTTCCTGATTTTCTAAAATGGATGCCGGGTAGTAAAGAAATTCTGTTATACGATCGTTATCGGGATTTTGCTAACAAGTTGATTGCTGAGGCTGATGTTATTTGCTGTCTTGATTTTAATGCACTGAAGAGAATTGATGCTATGGCAGATGCCGTGGCAGCTTCTCCTGCTCATAAAATGATGATCGATCACCATCCTCATCCAGAGGAATTTTGTGACATCACTATCTCTCATCCTGAAATATCTTCTACTTCTGAATTGGTCTTTCGTCTGATTTGCCGTATGGGTTATTTTAGTGATATATCCAGAGATGGAGCTGAGTGCATCTATACGGGCATGATGACGGATACAGGAGGATTTACATATAATTCTAATAGTCAAGAGATTTATTTCATTATTAGCGAATTACTCTCTAAGGGAATTGATAAAGACGACATTTATCGTAAGGTGTATAATACTTATTCAGAAAGTCGTCTGAGATTAATGGGGTATGTGCTCTCTAAGATGAAAGTCTATGCAGCTCATAATTCTGCTTTGATATCACTGACAAAGGAAGAACAAGGTAATTTTGATTATGTAAAAGGAGATAGTGAAGGATTTGTGAATATTCCCTTATCTATCAAAAATGTTTGTTTCACTTGTTTTCTAAGAGAAGACACAGAGAAACCGATGATTAAGATTTCACTCCGTTCGGTAGGAAAGTTTCCTTGTAATAGCTTTGCGGCTGAATTCTTCAATGGAGGTGGACATTTGAATGCTTCAGGTGGTGAGTATCTGGGCTCGATGGAAGAGGCAGTAACAGCTTTTGAGCGGGGACTCGAAAAATACAAAGACTTGTTGATTGCTTAAAAAGCTAAAAGAAGGGACTTAATGGTGTATACTACTGCTGCTCAGTATGTTTATCCTTATTTCTATGATATAACAAAATTCCAAAATTGCTAATAAATATCTATTAATTTTTGTGACCTATGACGCTAATTAAATCAATCTCTGGAATTCGCGGAACTATCGGCGGAACCACAGGTGAAGGATTGAATCCGCTTGACATCGTCAAGTTTACTTCAGCTTATGCTACTTTGATTCGTAAAACATGTAAATCGAATAGTAATAAAATTGTTGTGGGGCGTGATGCTCGTATTTCCGGCGAAATGGTGAATAATGTTGTAGTCGGTACTCTTATGGGACTCGGATGGGATGTTGTTGACATCGATTTGGCTTCTACGCCAACGACCGAACTGGCTGTTACGATGGAAGGTGCTTGTGGGGGAATCATTCTTACTGCTTCTCATAATCCTAAACAATGGAATGCTCTTAAACTGCTCAACGAATATGGCGAATTTCTGAATGCAGCAGAAGGCAATGAAGTGCTTCGTATAGCAGAAGCAGAAGAATTTGATTATGCAGATGTAGACCATTTGGGCTCTTATCGCAAAGATTTGATGTATAACAAAAAACATATAGATAGTGTGCTTGCACTTCAACTTGTGGATGTTGAAGCTATTAAAAAAGCGAACTTCAGGGTAGCGATAGATTGCGTAAATTCTGTTGGAGGAATTATTCTTCCTGAACTTTTGGAACGCTTGGGAGTGAAACATGTAGAGAAACTCTATTGTGAGCCAACCGGGCATTTTGCACATAACCCCGAACCACTAGAAAAGAATTTAGGCGATATCATGGACCTGATGAAAGGTGGAAAAGCAGATGTGGCTTTTGTTGTCGATCCGGATGTGGATCGTTTAGCTATGATCTGTGAAAATGGAGTGATGTACGGCGAAGAATACACGCTGGTTACTGTGGCCGATTATGTATTGAAGCATACTCCGGGAAATACAGTTTCTAATCTTAGTTCTACTCGTGCATTACGTGATGTTACTAATAAATACGGCATGCAATATAGTGCATCGGCTGTAGGTGAAGTAAATGTAGTAACTAAGATGAAAGCTACAAATGCTGTGATCGGTGGTGAAGGTAATGGTGGAGTTATTTACCCTGAAAGTCATTACGGACGTGATGCATTGGTTGGTATTGCACTCTTTCTTAGCCATTTGGCTCACGAAGGAAAGAAAGTAAGCGAGCTTCGTGCCACGTATCCACCCTACTTTATAGCAAAGAATCGTGTTGATCTTACTCCGGATATTGACGTGGATGCCATTCTTGCAAAAGTGAAGGAAATCTATAAGAACGAAGAGATCAATGATATTGATGGAGTGAAGATTGACTTCCCTGATAAATGGGTGCATTTGCGTAAAAGTAATACTGAAGCTATTATTCGTGTATATAGCGAAGCTTCTACCATGGAAGCAGCAAATGAGATAGGTCAAAAAATAATGGATGTTATTAATGAATTGGCAAAGTAAGTCTTTATATAGATAGCTTGATTTTGAGGCGGAGTTTTTCTCCGCCTTTTTTATTTGGTGCCAATAGAAAGGCTAGGAGCATACTTTATGTTTTATTTTTTGCAGAAATAATGGATGCAGTGCTTAATTCGAATTGATAGTGTGCGTAGATTAAAGTGACTATATACGTAAATGATGCATTATGTGTACCGATTCTTTCTGAAAAAGTACTAATGTCTATTAGTATCGATGGGTTCTTTATGAGGAATCTAAATGTTTTTTTACCTTTGTTCTTGTTAAATCAATCTCCTTAAATATATGAAAAAGGCAATACTGTTTCTTTTAGCTACCTTCTGTTTTTTTTCCTCACACTGTGAAAGCAGAAATGATTCCATACTTAAGGCTTTAGATAAAACAATACGTGAGCGCTCTATTTATACAGAGCGCAAAGAAACTCGTATTCAGAACTATAAAGAACTTTGCAGAAGCTTGTCCGATAAAGAACAGATTTACAGTGTTCTGGGGAAACTCTTTGACGAGTACCGCTACTTTAATACGGATTCGGCTTTTCATTATGCTACTCTGAAACTCGAGTTGGCAGAGAATCTTCATAATTGGGAACATATTTTTGACGCTAGAATGAATATAGCCGATATTATGAGTCTTACAGGCATGTATAAGGAAGCGCTGGATATGATGGCATCTGTTTATTCTAAGCAGCTACCCGAATATTTGCGTCCTTATTATTATCATTTATACCGAACAATGTATGGCCTGATGGCCGACTATGCCATTCGTGAAAAGGAAAAGATTCAATATAATAAGATAGTCGATACTTACAGAGATTCTTTATTGATCATTAAACCAAAAGGAAGCATTGAGCATACGCTTATTGATGTAGAAAAGCTGCTTGCCGGGAAGAAGTATGATGAAGCCCTATCTATTCTTAATGAGGCGAAGAAGAAAATAGCTCCGTCAGATCATAATCTGGCTTTTCTCTCTTTTTCTCTGGCTCAGGTTTATAAAGGTAAGGGCGATAAAGAAAGAATGATGTGGAATCTGGCCGTTTCTTCCATCTCCGATTTGCAATCGGCAGTGAAGGAGTATGTCTCTCTGCGCGAACTGGCCTATGCCCTCTATGAATCAGGCGATATTGACAGGGCATACACCTATTTGAAGTGCTCTATGGAAGATGCCCGCAGCTGCAATGCTCGTCAGCGTACCATTGAAATAGGAGCAATATTTCCTATTATAGATAAGGCGTACACCCAGAAAAACGAAAAGCAAAAACACGAAATTGTACTGGGGCTATTGGGCATCAGTGTTCTGTCTGTTATTTTACTGATAACCATCTTCTTCTTGTATAAGCAAATGAGGAAAGTGGCTGTGGCCCGTCGTCATATAGGCGAAGTAAATACTGAATTGAGCAAACTGAATCAGGAACTGAAGGACGTAAACAATAGGTTGCAAGATTCTAATAATCAGTTGAAGGAGACGAACCTTACTCTTTCGGAAACAAACTTTATCAAAGAAGAATACATTGGCAGATATATGGATCAATGTTCCACCTATCTCGAGAAGATGGACGCTTACCGTCGTTCGCTAGGCAAAATAGCCTCTGCAGGAAAGGTGGACGAATTATATAAGAGCATTAAATCTACGCAGGTTATTGAGAATGAACTAAAAGAGTTCTATCTCAATTTTGATGATACGTTTCTGCGCTTGTTCCCTAGTTTTGTGACGGACTTTAATCATCTTCTTTTGGAGGGCGAACGTATTTATCCAAAAGCGAATGAACAACTGAATACCGAACTGCGTATCTATGCCCTGATACGTTTGGGCATTACGGATAGTGTGAAGATTGCGCAGTTCCTTCGCTATTCCGTAACGACTATCTATAATTATCGAACCAAGGTTCGTAATAAAGCTATTGGCGAACGTGATGAATTTGAAAACAGAGTAATGCAGATAGGGCGATTGGCCGAATAGATTGTATTGTCCTCTTTTAATCGGACTCAGAGAAGTCTTAACTCTATACAGTTGAGGCTTCTTTTGTTTTAAACTGGCTTATTTAAAGAATAAATCTACTACTTATTTTTAGTCTTTGTTTTTATTTATCTTGTTGATTATTAGATGTTTATCGGTCTGTCTTTTTCTTAATCAACTACCTTTTTACTATCTATAAATGAAGGATTGGTTTATGCCACTAAATTTGCATAATCAATATTCTCAGATGCAAATGATCTGGGAAATGAGAGAAGAAGAAAGAATAACTTTAAATTGATGTACATGGAAAAGAGTCTTAGGCTGAGAAGTTTTGAACATTGCTATCTATTAGTTTTAATAGGGCTGTTCGCATCTCTTAGTGCATTCGCACAGCAAATTACGGTGAAAGGGTTTGTGAAAGATGTCGCAGGTGAACCCATCATTGGTGCCAGTGTGGTACAAACAAAATCTACAAACGGTACAATTACAAGTCTGGAAGGAGATTTCACTCTTCTTGTTCCGGCAAACGCAACAATTACGGTTTCTTTTATTGGTTATTCAACCCAGATTATTTCGATTGATGGAAAGAAATCAATAGTGGTTGTGCTAAAGGAAGATGCAAAAGTTTTGGATGAAGTGGTGGTTGTGGGGTATGGTACTATGAAAAAGAGTGATCTCACAGGAGCTGTCTCTTCTGTCGGACAGAAGGATTTGAAAGATGCACCGGGTGCCCACCTCGGGCAAGCTATTTAAGGTAAGGTTTCTGGTGTGCAGATTATTGATGCCGGCAAGCCGGGTGATAATGTTACTATCAAAATTCGTGGATTAGGCACCATTAATAATAGTGATCCATTGGTGGTGATCGATGGCATTCCTACAGATTTGGGACTTGCTTCACTAAATATGGCAAATATTGAGCGTCTGGATGTACTGAAGGACGCATCTGCTACCGCTATTTATGGTTCACGCGGCGCCAACGGTGTAGTGATGATTACCAGTAAACGTGGTCAGGAAGGTGCAGGTAAGGTTTCTGTTACGGCCAACTGGGCTGTGCAAAACGCAACAAGTGTACCGAACATGCTAAATGCATCTCAATATGCCGCATTGAGCAATGAGATGCTGACAAATGGCGGACGTAATACAAATCCTGATTGGGCAGATCCTACCACATTGGGTGCAGGCACAGACTGGCTTGATGAATTGCTTCATGCAGGTGTGATGCAAAACTATTCGGTAAGTTATTCAGGTGGCTCGGATAAGGCTCATTATTATGTATCTGGTGGTTTTCTAAATCAATCGGGTACGGTAAGAGGTGTAAACTATCGCCGGTTTAACTTTCAGGCAAACAGTGATGCTGAAGTTAAAAAATGGCTGAAGTTTACTACTAATTTGGCTTTCAGCACAGATGTGAAGGAGGCTGGTGCCTATAACATTGGAGATGCAATGAAAGCTCTGCCTACACAAACTTTAAAAAACGAGGATGGAACATGGAGCGGACCGGTGGGTAATTCAGAATGGTTCGGTAGCATCCGTAATCCGATAGGCACAACCTACCTGATGGATAATGAGACAAAAGGGTATAATCTTTTAGCTAATATTACAGGCGAACTCTCTTTTACCAAATGGCTAAAGCTGAAGAGTACTTTTGGCTATGATGCCAAATTCTGGTTCGAAGACAATTTCACACCGGCTTATGATTGGGAACCGTCTCCGATAGAAGAATCGTCTCGTTATAAGAAAGATAGCAAAGCATTCACCTACTTGTGGGATAATTATTTTGTGTTTGATCGCACTTTTGCTGAAAAGCATCACTTGGAACTAATGGCGGGTTCTTCTGCACAATGGAATGAAACGGACAACATGAGTGCTCAGGTGAATGGTTTTATGTTTGATAATGTCAAGGAGATGAGTAATGGCGAGGAGATGTTTTCTATTGGAGGCACTTCCAGTGAATGGTCATTACTGTCATTCATGGGGCGTCTGAACTATTCGTATAATAACCGTTATCTACTTACTGCTACCATTCGTCGCGATGGCTCTTCACGCTTCGGTAAAAACAATCGTTGGGGTACTTTTCCCTCTGTATCTGCCGCATGGCGCATGTCCGAAGAAGAATGGTTCCCCAAAGAGAACCTCTTTATTAATGATTTGAAAGTTCGTGCAGGTTATGGTGTTACCGGTAATCAGGAAATTGGTAACTATGGCTATGTGGCTACTTATAATACCGGTGTATATCCTTTTGGTACTACCAGTACGGATGCTACTGCACTGGTTTCTACTACACTTTCTAATCCTAATATTCATTGGGAAGAGGTGGCGCAAGCTAATATTGGAGCAGATTTAGCTCTTTTCAATTTACGTGTTAATCTTTCATTGGATGCGTATATGAAGAATACATCGGATATGTTGGTGAAGGCATCTATTCCTATTACCTCTGGTTACGAGGATACTACAACGACCTATACCAATGCCGGCAAGGTGCGCAACAAAGGATTTGAAGCGTCACTCAGAACATTAAATTTGCAAGGTCCGTTGTCTTGGGAGACGATAATCACGGCTACTTATAACAAAAATGAAATTCGTGATTTGAATAGCGAAACGCCAATGTACACTAATCAGTATAACAATTCATATTTAACTATGTTAAAGGCGGGTTATCCTATCAATGTTTTTTATGGTTATGTAACGGATGGTATCTTTCAGAATGCCGATGAGGTGGCCAAACATTCTACTCAGGTAGGAGCTGAAGCTGGTGATATTCGTTTCAGAGACTTGAACAATGATGGGGTAATTAGTGATAATGATCGTACGGTCATTGGTAATCCAAACCCAAACTGGTTTTTCTCTATGAATAACAGACTCACTTATAAAGGATTTGAACTCTCTGTCTTTTTACAGGGTGTATCAGGCAATGACATCTACAATGTGAATAACATTGACAACGAGGGTATGGGGTCTGCTTATAATCAAACGACGGCTACATTGAATCGCTGGACGGGCGAGGGCACAAGTAACTCTATGCCACGTGCCGTATGGGCCGATCCAAATCAAAACTGCCGTGTATCTAACCGTTTTGTTGAAGATGGTTCTTATTTGAGAATTAAAAATATAACACTTGGCTATACATTGCCTAAACAATGGTTGGAGAAAATTCAGTTGGACAATGCCCGCGTTTATTTCTCTTGTGAGAATGTTGCTACAATTACCGGCTATTCCGGATTTGATCCGGAAGTGGATGTAAATGGCATTGACAGCAATCGTTACCCTATATCACGTACTTATAGTGTAGGAGTGAACTTTAATTTTTAATAAGAAGGATAATATGAAAAAAATATCAAACATACTATTGATGCTGACACTTGTAACTTTGGCATCATGCAGCGATTTTCTGGACAAAGCTCCTACCGATGCAGTAGATCCGGAATCGGAGGTAACAGATGGAGTAGCTGAGGCCTTGACTACGGCCTGTTACAAATCTCTTCAGTCGTCTAACTTATATAATCAACGTATCTGGTGTCTTGATATTATTGCCGGAAACAGTGAAGTTGGAGGCGGCGGTGGTACAGATGGTCTGGAAACTGTTCAGGCATCTAATTTTACTACTCTGAGTGATAATGGATATGCACTCTATGTCTGGCGATCTCCATGGGTGGGCATTGGACGCTGTAATATTGTTCTCAACAATCTGCCAGGTGCTAACGTAACGGAAGATCTTAAGAATCGCTGCATGGGCGAGGCTTATTTTCTGCGTGCTCACTATTATTATATTCTGGTTCGTCTGTATGGTGGTGTACCTCTGAGGCTGAAACCTTATGTAGCTGGTGAGTCTACTGCCATTGCGCGTAATACAAAGGATGAGGTGTATGCACAGATTATTTCTGATTGTAAGAATGCCATTGAATTGCTTCCGGCCAAGAGTGAATATGCGGCAGAAGATAAAGGACGTGCCTGCAAAGATGCTGCACTGACTATGCTTGCCGATATTTACCTCACTTTAGCTCCCGATAATGCGGATTATTACAGTGAGGTGGTTAAGCTGTGCGATGAGGTTACTGCATTAGGCTACGATTTATCTACATGCAACTATGCTGATAATTTTGACCCATTAAAAAACAATCAAGCGGAATCTATTTTTGAGGTTCAGTATTCAGGTAATACTAAATATGATTTTTGGGGAGCCGATACTCAGTCGTCATGGCGGTCTACTTTTATGGGGCCCCGTAATTCGGGAATGGTAGCCGGTGCTTATGGGTGGAATCAGCCTACTCAGGAGTTTGTGGATCAGTATGAAAAAGGCGATAAGCGCAAAGATGTGACTATTCTTTATGATGGTTGTGAGCCTTTCGATAGTATAGAATATAAGAAAACGTGGTCGTATACCGGATATAATGTGCGTAAGTTCCTTGTATCTAAAGATATAGCTAAGGAATCAGTTAATGATCCTGCTAATTTTGTGGTCTATCGCTATGCCGATGTATTGCTGAAGAAAGCAGAGGCGCTGAATGAACAGGGGTTGACTTCACAAGCTGCCGCACCGTTGAATATTGTACGTAAACGTGCCGGATTAGCGGACGTTTTAACTACTTTGTCGAAAGAGGATATGCGCGAAAAAATTATTCATGAACGCAGGATGGAGTTGGCTTTTGAGGGACATCGCTGGTTTGATATGATTCGTATCAACAATGGTGAGTATGCTCTTTCATTCCTAAAATCAATAGGAAAGAGTAATGTAACAAAAGAACGTCTTCTATTACCTATACCGCAAACGGAGATGGATTCAAACACACTGATGACACAGAATCCGGGTTATTAACAGACTAATACTAGCAAGAATTATGAAAAAGAATATATATAAGATACTTTTCTTCTTTACAGGCTGTATGTTTTTGGCTGCTTGTACTGAGGATTATGCTGAACTGGATAAAGGAAGCGATGTGCTTACTCTTACAGCAAACACGCAGGCGCTGGTGCTGAATGAAATAAATCATGCAGATGATGCGCTTACTCTAGAGTGGACTACCGGAACAAACTACGGAACTGGTAATAAAATTACTTATAAGCTGGAGGTGGCAAAGGCGGGAACTAACTTTGCCAATGCGTATTCTGAAAGTTTGGGTAGTGGCGTTTATGAATGGACAAAGACCGTAGAAGAGTTGAATACCTTATTGAGTGATAATTTGGGAATTGTTACCGGAACGAAGGTGGACATTGAAGTGCGTATTACTGCTTCTGTAGTGGATGCAGAAGAAACCGCAACGCAGACTTCATCGGCTTCATTTTCTGTTACCACTTATAAGCCTGTAACCACTACGCTTTATCTAATTGGCGATGCAACACCTACGGCTTGGAGCGTTTCCGAACCAACAGAAATGGAACGCTCTGAAACAGGTGTCTTTACATGGACAGGTAAGTTAACCAGTGGTAACTTTAAATTTATTACAACGAAGGGCGAGATCCTTCCGTCATACAATAAAGCTGAGTCTGTAGATGAATTGAAGCTCGTTTATCGTTCATCCGATTCGGACCCTGACGGACAGTTTACGATAACCAAAGATGCAATATATCTTGTAACGGCTGATTTGCTGAATTTAACGCTTACTGTGACTGAAACAGATGGAAGTGCCGTACGTTTTGAAAAAGTGTACTTCGTGGGTTCTTTTACTAACTGGGCATTTATACAAATGGTAAAAGATCCGCTACGCATAAATCTATTCCATTATGGCGACGTGTTTGAGTGGAACAATGGTGGTGAGTTTAAATTTGGTACAGCTGAGGGTTGGGCTGATATGTTGTTTGCCAGTGAAGCCAATGCTCCTTATACAAGCACATCTGTAGTTTATAATAGTAAGGATGACAACAAATGGTTGATGAAAGAGTCTGAGTGTGGCAAGGCATACAAGATAGCACTTGACGTGACGAAGAACAAAGAAAAGATGCTGATGAAACCATTTACTCCTTATACAGGTCTTTATCTGGTAGGAAGTGCATCCCCTTCCGCTTGGGATTTAGCCAATGCGGCAGCTATGGAAGCAACTTCCAGTCCATATGAGTTTACATGGAGAGGACTATTAAGTGTTGGTGAGTTAAAAATATCATGTGATAAAAAAACGGATTGGAATGGTGCTTGGTTTATGCCCGATACAAAAGACAAAGTACCTACCGGAACAACCGAAAATATGCTGTTTGTTGATAAATCGAGCACTGATTTCGCCGCTTTGTATCCGGACGTAAATTTGGGAGATGTGGATATGAAATGGAAAATTACTGTAGCAGGGACGTACGTAATTACCGCAAATCAATTGAAGGAAACTATATCGATAGTGAAGCAATAGGTAGAATTTAATAAATAAGAGCGACTGCTGGGTAGTCATCAGCCGGTCGCTCTTCATCTTAAAAGATAGGATAATGGGCCGATTTATATATCTAGTTATTACGATGTTATTTTTCACGTCTTGTAGCAAAGGCGAAGAATCCGGGCAAGGCTGCGGAGAATTAGGCGGTGTTACTGACGTGACTGTTACCAAATCAAATCTGACTGTGGATATTTCTACTGATAAAGCTTGTTATAAGCCGGGAGAGGCGGTTTTGTTCACTGTCGATAATGTACCAGCGGACACGAAAGTCCGTTATCGACATCTGACAATGGTGATTGAAGAGATTGGTTTGAGTTCGGCAACATGGACATGGATTGCTCCGTCGGATGATTTTACGGGATATATGGTGGATCTGTATCAGACAGAATCTGAGGGAACGGAGGTGATTCTGGGTTCTGTTGCCGTAGACGTTTCCAGCGATTGGACACGTTTTCCCCGATACGGATTCGTGGCTGCTTTCGGCCAGGATAAAACAGAGGAGGTAACGCGCGAAGAGATGGCTTACCTGAACAGGCATCACATCAACGGAGTGCAGTTTCAGGACTGGCACAATAAGCATCACTGGCCTTTGGGTGGCACAAGAGAGAAGTTGGATGATACATATACCGACATTGCCAATCGTACTATTTACACAAGTTCTGTGAAGAACTACATTAAGGCTCAGCATGAGTTTGGCATGAAGTCTATGTTTTACAATTTATGTTTCGGAGCTCTAAGCGATGCGGCTGCCGATGGAGTGAAGGATGAGTGGTATCTTTTTAAAGATGCTTCCCATACTTCCAAAGATAGTCATGATCTGCCAAGTAGCTGGAAGAGCGATATCTATCTGGTTAATCCGGCCAATGCGGAGTGGCAAAAGTATATGGCTCAGCGCAATGATGATGTATATACCAATCTTAATTTCGATGGTTATCAGATAGATCAGTTAGGACAACGAGGCACTCTGTATGATTATAGTGGTGCGGCTGTGAATCTGCCGAAAGGATATGCTTCGTTTATTGAAGCGATGAAGACTGCGCATCCTGATAAGCGATTGGTGATGAATGCGGTTAGCAGCTATGGGGCTAAACAAATAGCAGAAACAGGGAAGGTTGATTTTCTTTATAATGAGGTTTGGAACGATGAGGCTGACTTTGATCATCTGAAAACGATTGTCAAAGCAAATAATGTGTATGGAAGTGATAAACTGAAAACGGTTTTTGCTGCGTACATGAATTATAATATTGCCGATTCCAAGGGAATATTTAATACTCCGGGAGTATTGCTTACTGATGCGGTGATGTTTGCTCTGGGTGGTTCGCACCTAGAACTTGGCGGTGAACACATGTTGTGTAAAGAGTATTTTCCGAACAGTAACTTATCAATGAACACGGCTTTGAAAGCAGCCATGATACATTATTATGATTTTATGACAGCTTATGAGAATCTGCTCAGAGACGGTGGCAGTGAAAACGTAGTGAACTTGAGCACGACAAATGCAAAGGTGAAACTTTCTGCCTGGCCTCCAAAGATAGGATATGTTACTGCTTTATCAAAGATAGTGGATAATAGGCAAGTGATTCACTTAATTAACTTTTCTCAGGCAAACAATGTGAGCTGGCGTGATTTGAACGGCGATATGCCTGAACCGAATCTGCTGTCGGCACTTTCTTTGCAATTGACTTCAACGGGTAAGGTGAACAAAATATGGGTGGCTTCGCCTGATGTACATGGTGGTGTACCACAGGAATTGGCTTTTGTACAGAAAGACGGGACAGTTTCGTTTGTGCTGCCTTCGCTGAAGTATTGGTCAATGGTGGTGCTTGAATAATAAAAAAGATGGGAATGAAAAACAAACTGTTAATTATAGCCTTTGGCTTGTTTTTGAACGTGCCGCTTATGGCAAATGTTTCGGGAAACTGCTCCTCTTATTCTTTGCAGGGAAACCGGGTGACCTTTCACTTAGCAGATAGTGCGGGACTGCAACTACAACTATGCAGTCAGTCGGTGGTGAAGATCTGGTTTTCTCCGAATGGTAACTTTCAGCGAAAGAATTCTTCGTTTGCTGTTATAAATGAGCAATTGGAAAACATAGATAGCATTCATGTAGACGAACAGCCTGCTTGCTATGAATTGTTTACTTCAAAGCTCCGCATTCGGGTAAATAAAAAACCGTGTAGTCTGCAAATCTTTGACAAGTATCAGAAACTGATATTCAGCGATTATGCAGATAAAGGGCATGTGAGTGAAGGTTCTAGAGAGATTGAATACAAAATGTTGAGACGTGACGAACATTTCTTTGGTTTGGGTGAGAAGACAGGAAAAATGGATCGCAGGGGAGAGGCTTATAAAATGTGGAACAGTGACAAACCATGTTACAGCATTGCTGAGGACCCTTTGTATAAGAGCATTCCGTTTTTTATGAGTAGCTATGGCTATGGTCTGTTTTTAGATAATACGTATAAAACAGAGTTTAAGTTTGGTACCGAGAGCCGTGATTATTACAGTTTTGAAGCGCCCGACGGGGAGATGGTTTATTACTTTATCTTCGGCAAAGATTATAAGGAGATTATGGGTGAGTATGTAGGATTGACGGGTAAAGCCATTATGCCTCCCAAATGGGCGTTGGGTTTTGCACAATGCCGGGGTTTGCTGACGAACGAAAAGCTAACACGTGACATAGCGAAAGGGTATCGTAACCGTGGAATTCCTTGTGATATTATCTATCAGGATATTGGTTGGACACAGAACTTGCAGGATTTTGAGTGGCGGAAAGGTAACTATGAAAATCCGAAGAAGATGTTGTCGGACTTGAAGGGGATGGGCTTTAAGGTGATTGTCTCTCAAGATCCGGTGATTTCGCAGGCCAATGAGAAACAATGGAAAGAGGCTGATGCTATGGGCTATTTTGTGAAAGATAGTACTACCGGAAAAAGTTATGATATGCCTTGGCCATGGGGCGGAAACTGTGGCGTTGTGGACTTTACTCTTCCTAAAGTGGCCGATTGGTGGGGTGCTTATCAGCAAAAACCGATTGATGATGGCGTTGCCGGTTTCTGGACTGACATGGGCGAGCCGGCATGGAGCAATGAAGACCAGACAGAGCGTTTGGTGATGAAGCATCATTTGGGAATGCACGATGAAATTCATAATGTGTATGGACTGACTTGGGACAAGGTGGTGAAGGAACAATTTGAGAAACGTAATCCTGACCGCCGTGTATTCCAGATGACTCGTGCGGCTTATGCGGGCTTGCAGCGTTATACGTTTGGTTGGACAGGAGATAGCGGCAATGGAAATGATGTGCTACAAGGTTGGGGACAATTAGCGAACCAGATTCCTGTTACGTTATCTGCGGGATTGGGGTTGATTCCGTTTGTGACTTGTGATATTACCGGTTATTGTGGCGATATTGAAGATTATCCGGCAATGGCCGAACTCTATACCCGTTGGATACAGTTTGGGGCATTTAATCCATTGAGCCGTATTCACCATGAAGGTGATGTGGCGGTTGAACCGTGGCTATTTGGTGCTGAGGCCGAACAGAATGCGAAAGCTGCTATCGAACTGAAATATCGTTTGATGCCCTATATCTACACTTATGCCCGCGAGGCTCATGACATGGGATTACCTATTATGCGCCCGATGTTTATGGAGTATCCGCTCGATGCGGAGACGATTGGAACAGATGCGCAGTTTATGTTTGGCAAAGAGTTGCTGGTGGCTCCTGTGGTAAAAAAGGGTGCTCGTACTAAAAATGTTTATTTGCCCGAAGGGAAATGGGTGAATTATAATGATAAACAAACCGTGTTGAATGGTGAGCAGTGGACAACTGTTGATGCTCCGCTGAACGTCATTCCGATGTTTGTGAAACAAGGGTCTATTATACCAACGATGCCTGTACTGAATTACACAACCGAGAAAAAAGTATATCCTGTAACCTTTGAGGTGTTTCCTGCGCAAGAGGGAGAAACGGTGCAGTTTTCTTTGTATGAAGACGAGGGAGAAAATTTAGGCTACCAGCGTGGTGAGTTTATGAAGACCCCCATTCGTTTCCGGACATTGGGCAAGGGATACGAACTTACTTTGCTTGCCCGTGAAGGAGAAGGGTATCAGATTCCCGGAGAGCGCAATTTTGTGTTTGCTGTTTATACATCTGCGCTTCCTAAACAGATAATGATGGACGGAAAGAAACTGAAGAAAGTAAAAGCTACCGTTTTCAATGAAAATATTGAAGGTAATACGAAATCTATTGTTTGGACATGGGATAAAGAGGCTCATGTTTGCAAGGTGAAATTGCCCGACGCAGGTGTGCAAAAACAGGTGCTTATCAATTACTAAATTTAAAATCAGATAAATAGAATGAGAAGGGTATTATTGGGTATAGCGTTACTTCTTTGGGCAGTAGCGATGAAAGCCGAACTGATAAAATCTCCGAATGGAGAGTTGGTGCTGAACTTTGAGGTAAAAGAGGGTGTGCCGGTATATGAGTTGAGTTACAAGGGTAAGCCTGTTATAAAAGAGAGTAAATTAGGTATTGAACTGAAGGATGGGAATGAGCCTGCCTCTTTCAATGATTTTTCAAAATCAGGTAAAGTGGGTCAATCATCTTTATACAACGGTTTTGAGTTAGTTGATTCTAAATCTTCTACTTTTGATGAAACATGGCAACCTGTATGGGGTGAAGTGAAGAATATCAGAAACAACTACAATGAGCTGACAGTGAAACTGAACCAACCGGCAATGGAGCGTTTTATTCTGATTCGTTTTCGGATATATGATGATGGAATGGGTTTTCGCTATGAGTTTCCGCAGCAAAAGAATCTGAATTATTTTGTAATCGCTGAAGAGCATTCTCAATTTGCCATGGCAGGCAATCATACTGCTTATTGGATTGCAGGCGATTATGATACGCAGGAGTATGACTATACAACTTCAAAACTGACTGAAATAAGAGAGCTGATGAAGGCATCTATCAGTAGCAATGCATCTCAAACTCAATTTTCGCCAACAGGCGTGCAGACCTCTTTGATGATGAAGAGTGATGACGGGTTATATCTCAATCTGCACGAAGCTGCTTTGGTGGATTATTCTTGTATGCATCTGAATCTGGATGATAAGAATCTGGTATTTGAATCGTGGCTGACTCCTGATGCGTTGGGAAATAAAGGATATATGCAAACTCCGTGTAAATCACCATGGAGAACGGTAATGGTAAGTGACGATGCCCGCAAAATTCTGGCTTCACATCTTATATTGAACTTAAATGAACCTTGCAAGATAAAAGATACTTCATGGATAAAACCTGTTAAATATGTAGGTGTGTGGTGGGAAATGATTACCGGAAAAGGCTCTTGGGCCTATACTGACGAATTGCCTTCTGTAAAGTTGGGTGAAACAGATTATACCAAGACCAAACCTAATGGCAAGCATTCTGCTAACAATGAGAATGTGAAAAAATATATAGACTTTGCAGCAAAGAATGGCTTTGACCAGGTGTTGGTAGAGGGATGGAACGAAGGTTGGGAAGACTGGTTCGGGCACTCGAAAGATGATGTATTTGATTTTGTGACTCCTTATCCCGATTTTGATGTGAAAGCATTGAATGCTTATGCGAAGAGCAAAGGGGTTCGCTTGATGATGCACCATGAGACCTCTTCTTCAGTACGCAATTATGAAAGGCACATGGATAAGGCATATCGGTTTATGGTAGACAATGGTTATAATGCAGTGAAGAGTGGTTATGTAGGGGATATCATTCCTCGTGGTGAACATCATTACGGGCAATGGATGAATAATCATTATCTGTATGCCGTAAAGAAGGCTGCCGGTTATAAAATCATGGTGAATGCTCATGAGGCTGTTCGTCCTACCGGACTTTGCCGTACATATCCTAACCTGATAGGTAATGAGTCTGCTCGTGGTACGGAGTATGAAGCTTTTGGTGGAAGTCATCCGGATCATACCACAATCTTACCTTTTACTCGTTTGGTGGGTGGCCCGATGGATTATACTCCGGGTATTTTTGAAACAAAAATATGGAAAGTGAATCCAAATAATAAATCATGGGTGCGTACCACTTTGTGCCGTCAGCTGGCCTTGTATGTTACGATGTATAGTCCTTTGCAGATGGCGGCAGACCTTCCGGAGAATTACGAACGCTTTATGGATGCTTTTCAATTCATCAAAGATGTAGCTGTAGATTGGGATGATAGTAAGTATCTGGAAGCTGAACCGGGTGATTATATCACGGTAGCTCGCAAAGCGAAAGGCACTAATAACTGGTTTGTCGGTTGCACAAGTGATGAGAATGGACATCTCTCTAATCTTTCTCTTGATTTTCTTGATCCAGGAAAGAAGTATCAGGCAACTATTTATGCTGATACAAAGGATGCTGATTATGAGAAGAATCCACAAGCCTATCAAATAACGCATCGTGTGGTAACGAATAAAACAAAATTCGAACTAAAAGCGGCTCCGGGAGGAGGATACGCAATCAGTTTGATTGAGGCTAAATAATTGGTCAACTCAGTTTGGAAATAAGGCTAAAGAAAGGAAACTAATTTTAGGTATAGTGTTTTTTATAGTCAACCAAATATAGAAATAAATAAAATTATAGCCAACCATTTCCAGGGAAATACAAGTTTCATGATATTCTTATGCTATGAAACAAAAAGTTTTAATACGTTGAAACTTTTGTTTCAGTCCGTTAAACCTTTTGTTTCAACGTATTAAATATTTAGTTTCATTACTAGAGACAAAAGGGAAACTGTACTTCCCTGGAATTATAAGCTATAGCTATTTATGAGAAGATCAGTTTAGGCTATTTTGTCGGTACTGAGAATGATTTCTCCGAAAGGAATCATGGCGTTAAAGAGCGCTATTTGTTGGTAGGAGTGCAAGTCTTCCACACGAATTTGTTTTTCATCTATTAATCTTTTATCGAGGAGAAATGCTCTTTGAGTGCCTTTTAGTAGCGGGGTAGATGGTGTAAACCAATTTTTTCCATCAAAGAGGGCTATATTGGCGATGGAGGTGTCGGTTAGCAAACCATTCTTTACGATGAGTACGTCGTCTTGATTGCAGCGTTGGGCAAAAAGACTGTTGAGCGTGTCTCGGTCTGTGCTTTTGTGATGATAATCAATCGTTTCTGAATTGATTAATTGCAAGGAATGAATAGGGCGAATGGTATATGGTGCATAAGTTACTTCTTCTATTTCCTGCTGATAAATCACTCTGCACTTTATGCGACCTTCACTTTGTGGAGGGGTGATATAGTCGAATAAATTAAGGGGTGGTAACTGTCCGAAATGGTCAGCACGAGTTTCGTTCATTCTTTTGTTGTGGTATGCAAGGTTACACACCACACCGTCTTCTATCCGTATCGTTTCAATAAATAGGCACATAAACTTTCTGTATCATTTCTTGGTACTCATTTTTTGCATTACTTTGGCTAGTAATTCCACCTCCACTTTTAAAGAATAGTTCGCCGTCCTTTTGTTCGATGAAGCGGATCATAACAGCACTATCAAGGTTCTTACCATCGAAATAACCAACTATCCCTGTGTAAAATCCGCGTTCATAATCTTCTGCTTTGCCTATTATCTCCATCGTTTTAGGTTTTGGGGCCCCCGTAATGGAGCCTGCAGGAAGAAGCTTGAAGAGTATTTCACCCAGATGCGAGCCGTAATCGGGAGGAAGCTGTCCGCTGATTTCCGTGCTTGTTTGCAAGATAGGGCCTTGGTTGGTTTGTACGGTATCGATGTATCGGTATCGCAACACCTGTACTTGTTCGGCCACGATGCTAAGATCATTGCGAATGAGGTCTGTAATGGTGGCATGCTCGGCTATTTCTTTCGGATCGCTCATTAGTTGCTTTTCGGCATTTGGGAAGTTTGCATCTATGGTTCCTTTCATGGGGTAAGAAAAGATCTTTCCTTGCTGGATGCGTACAAATATTTCAGGAGAGAAGCAGACAAAGTGATCTTTTATCCACAACTTGTATGGAGCTTCTGAGCGATAGAATATCTCTTCTAAGGTAAGATTGGTGGATATGGGAGTGCTGCAAGTTAGATTTGTGAGGAAGCTGTTTCCGGCCAGAATGTTTTTCCGAACGAGCTGGAAAGAATGGTTGTATGTGCTAAAAGGAATTGGATGAGGTTGCCAACAAAACGCTGTTTTCTTCTCTTTTGAAGTGGGAACGTTGTGGCAATCTGTATATCCATTCAGATTGTATCGCAACTCTGCAGAATTGATATTGTTGGTTTCTTCGATGTAGGAACAGTCTTGCTTATAATTAATGATGAACACAAATTGTTTCCCTGCATTTGCCAGAGAGTCAATTCGTGTTTTGGCTTCTTCTTTAGCATAAGTTCTCATCCTTTTTATTCATCTTTAGAAGAGTTTGGTTCTTTCTATTTCACCTTCAAAATTAGGAGTAAATATATCTGTTCCTACATTCGCTTTTATCTCTTCAATACTCCAGAAACGCCCACCATCCAGTTCGTCGCTCGGTGAGATCACGCCATCATATATCGTTTTGTGGGTAAAGACCAGTTCTCGTTCGCGGGCAGATTCAAAAATGTAATGGGCGAATTGCTCAGGAATGAAATCAGTTATACCCAGTTCTTCTTTCGCTTCTCGCTTGAGAGCAATCTCGATACTTTCGCCCAAGTCTACATGTCCACCTACGGAAGTATCCCATTTACCAGGTTGTACGTCTTTCCATTCAGGACGTTTTTGTAGATAAAGCTCTCCTTTGGAGTTGAATACATGTAGATGAATGACGGGATGTAGCAGCATGCTTCCACTGTGACACTCTCCACGGGTGGCGGAGCTGATGATGTTTCCATCTTCGTCTACGATAGGAAAAATCTCTTGCTGATTGTCTTGGTTCATATAGAATGTGTTTATTAGGGAATTAATAAGGAAGAATCGCCATAACTCAGAAAACGGAAATTGTGGCTTAGTGCATAGTTGTATATAGCCTTCCAGTTGCCTTTTACAAAAGCGGAGACCAGCAACAATAAAGTGCTTTGCGGTTGATGAAAATTGGTAACTATCGCTTTCACTATCTTATAGTCATAGCCGGGGGCAATGATGATTTGCGTACTGCTATGCAGAGTCTCTATACTGTGTTGGTCGAGATAGCTAATGATGCATTGTAAAGCTTCTAGCGGAGGGATTTCTGAATTGCTTGCTGCTTCGTATGGCTGCCATTGTTGCACATGCAATTCACTCTCCTGCGCATCGGGGTTATTAAAAAGTGTAACGCCTATATGATATAAGCTTTCTAGTGTACGTACGGAAGTGGTCCCTACAGCAATGGCTTCTGCATGATGCTTTATTAGCTTCTGTAGCGTGCTGCGAGATACAGAAATGTATTCTGTATGCATTGCGTGCCCTTTTATTTCTTCACTTTTCACAGGTTTAAATGTTCCGGCACCTACGTGCAAAGTCAATTCTTCGCAATCTATTCCTTTTTCTTTTAGTGCATCCAGTACTTGCGGAGTGAAGTGAAGACCGGCAGTAGGGGCAGCTACCGAACCTTTTATTTTTGAATACACCGTTTGATAAGTATCTTTATCACTCTCCTGTGTTTCACGGTTTAGGTATGGAGGAATGGGCAGTTCGCCAAATTCTTCCAATATGTCAGCAAACGTCACTTCAGGGTCGTTCCAGGTGAAGTCGATCCAATGGCTTGTTCCATGGCATTCTCCTCGAGAAGCAGTGAGAATAATTTTTTTTTCTTTCACCGTTATTTCTTTATGAAGGTCACCCTCTTTCCACTTCTTTAGGTTGCCAATCATGCATAACCAGGCAGCATGGTGAGTTTGCTGAAAATTGAGTACGTAATCATTGGGTGCAATGGGTTCCAGACAGAATATCTCTATTAATGCCCCAGTCTCTTTTCTGAAATGAAGCCTGGCCTGAATCACTTTCGTATTGTTGAAGATCATCAGACTGCCTTGCGGTAGGTAAGATGGCAGTGAAGTAAACAGATCTTCGGTAATCTCACCATGACGGTAGACGAGTAATTTCGATTGATCTCTTATTGGTAAGGGAAACTTAGCGATGCGTTCATCCGGAAGCGGATAATTATATTCGCTGATCCGTATATGTTTGGGGTTTTCTTTCATGATTCCTTTCTTTCCTCGGCAAAAGTAGCGATATTTGCTGATATAAAGAATCAAATTAGTAAATGAGCTTATGAAAATTGGAGATAAAGTGCGATTTCTTAGCGAAGTTGGTGGGGGAATCGTGAAAGGTTTTCGGGGTAAAGATATCGTGTTGGTTGAAGGTACCGATGGTTTTGAGATTCCAATGCTTGCTCGCGAATGTGTAGTGATAGAAACTGATGACTATAATTTGAAAAGAAAACCTGCGCCTGTTGCTAAGCATGAAGAGGTGAAGGTGGGCAAACCTGAAATAACTGCTCGCCCGGTAGAAATGCGTGGAGGTGACAGCTTGAATGTGGTTCTTGCTTTTGTACCTGTTGACGTAAAAACGATCAGTAGCACCTCGTTTGAGGCGTATTTGGTGAATGATAGTAATTACTATATGTATTATACCTATCTGAATGCTGAGGGTAAAGCGTGGAAAACTCGTTCTCATGGTTTGCTTGAGCCGAACACAAAACTTTTGCTCGAAGAATTTTCAAAAGAAATTCTCAATGAAATGGAGCGCCTCGTTGTAGAGCTCATTGCATTCAAAGACGGTAGAACGTTTGCACAAAAGCCGTCGGTTAGTGTGGAGTTACGCATTGATACTGTGAAATTCTACAAATTACATACTTTTCGTGAATCGGCCTATTTTGTTGAACCGGCCCTGATTTATGATGTTGTGAAGAATGATCTTCCTATTAAGCAGGTATATGTATCGGCTGACGAGATTCAAACGGCTTTATTGCAAAAGAAGGAAATTGATAAACCTAGGGTTCAGCCTTTGGTGAAGCATGATGTGAAAAATTCAATTTTAGAAGTTGACCTTCACATCAATGAATTGTTGGATGATACGAAAGGCATGAGCAGTGGCGAGATATTGAATTATCAGTTGGAGAAGTTTCGGGAAGTGATGGAGGAATATAAAAGCAAACGTGAGCAGAAAATAGTTTTTATCCATGGAAAAGGGGATGGAGTGCTGCGTAAAGCTGTTCTGGATGAACTCAAACGCAAATATAGCACATGTAAGTCACAAGACGCATCGTTTCAAGAATATGGTTTTGGCGCCACCATGGTGACGATCAAATAAGCATGAAAAAAAGGGTATTATCAGCGGAAACTGTAATACCCTTTTTCTATAATTTAATCTATGGATTTTATTTCAATTCAATTCCTTTGTTTTGCAAAGTAATGTTCAGAACTGTAGTATATTTACTGTATTGTTCTGGAGACAGCGTTTTCTTCATCAATTTCAAGTTACCGTAAACTGCAGTTTTAAGCAATTCGTCTTGTTTCTTTGATGAGTTACTTGCTTTTCCCATCTGTTCAGTGAAATAATCAGAGATGTTAGCAACTTCTTCTGTCTGAGCAGAAGTCAGTTTCAAATATTTGCTCAACTTACTTACGTTGATGTTTCCTTCCCATTTTGCAGTCGTAGGTTGATTCCCTGCTGCAAATGTACTAACAGCCAGGCAGAGGGCTGCCACTAATGTTAATCCTAATCTTTTCATAATCCCTACTTTTTAATTTGTTATACCTAAAAACTAATACTTGTTGAAAACTTATTTTAAGCGCTTATTTTCCTTTTTTACTTCTGCAAAGATATGAATATGTTTTATAACATAAAAAGAAGCGAGTGAAAAATATGTTATATAGCATGTTTTATTGATGTATGTCAATTCGTGGATAGGTAAATGTTACTCGTTTAAGCTAAAATGAAATACAATTGTAATATCCAAAGGGTCTTGCTGGCTAATTGGCATTCGGTGGGGCCGGATAGTGGAAAAAAGAGAATTCACCTCTCCCGAATATTCGAGAGAGGTGAATATGCTGAACAGATTGGAGCGGATAGCCCGCATTTCACTTAGAAGTGAAAAGAGAATAATAGTTTAGTGTATATTATTGGAGGAACGTCTGGATGGGTAGATGTAGTAAGTACTGGTGCTCGGTAGATACTCCTACAAGACCTGTTCCACCTTGTACGTTACTGGGAAATTTTATCGGTTCATTTATTCCTTCTATATATGCATCGGAATCTATAATATTAAGGGCTTTCAGGTAATAATATTCAGCTTCGGTGATACTCAATAGACGTGCTTTAACGTCAACTTGGCACTGTTTAACCTCCCCGTAAGGCGACCATCTTTCTTCTAAAGAATTTGTATAAATAGTCAGCGTATATTCTTTATTGGTAAAACGGCCGTCGTCGAATATACTATAAATGTTTTGTGCTTCTTCAAAAAGGCCATTATCTTCGTCATCGCTGGTTGTAGGATGTCCGTCAGTTAATACTACATCTTCACGCGTGATCATATGATAGCTTTTTATTATTGTTGTTGTATCTTTACCGTTATACGATGTAATATCTAAAATGCTTTGTTGTTCAATAATAATTCGATAGAAATTTGCTTCATCCTCCCTGTCTTTGATTCGTATCTTGTAACGCAAATGTTTTCCAAAGCCGGTTGAGGTTTTAAGCATTATGGTACATGTGTCTACACTTACTATTTGTGGACGTTGGGGTACGCTCACTTCGGCCCAGGCATGATATGCAATGTTATTAGTATGAGCTGTCGCATCAATACGAATGATATCTCCCGGATGAAAGGTTGAGGTAATGAGAAATTTACTTTGTGAAATGGCTTCACTTTGTTCAGTAATAGCTTGGGCCGTTTCTGTTAATATGTCGTTTACATATATGTTTACTATTGCATCTTTTACATTGCCGAATTGTGATTTACCGGTAAAATTTAGATAAACTGTATTACTAACACTATCGGCATTAATCAGTGCATTAATGACGAGTTTAGGAGAATTGTCTTTTATATTAAAAGGTATTTCATTTTCGCAAGCTGTAAGTAATACCATTAGCAGTGTGACGAGATGCGGAATCTGTTTTTTCATGCTGTTTTAAAATTTGTAGGTGTAAGTAACAGATGGGATGCAAGGCAGAATCGTTATTTTCTTAATGACTGGTTTCGAAATGGAATAGAACTCACCAGATGATGTCTGATATCCTGTGGTTAAATTTCGACGATAGACAAAAGCAGGATTCATTGCGTTGTATACGTTATAAACGCTAATGTTCCAAGTGCGAATGCCGTGTTTTGTCTTTTTGTTAAAGTTGAGACTTATGTTTAGTTTATGACTGGCGGGAAGTCGATAATTGTTGCGATGTTCAATATAATCTTGTGTTCCTATCTGACCGGCACCGTAATTGTTGCTCTCGCCCGGCCGGATGACGGCAGTAACCTCTTCCGGAATAGTCGTTGTTCCACCAGTAGCAAAAGACCATGATGCACCAATGTCAATGCGATTGCTCAATTTATGATTAACTGTAAGATTTGCACTGTGACGTCTATCATATTTATAAGGAAAACGTTCACCATCATTGATACCTCCTTTATTGAATTTCCGATCGCTCTTGCTCAAAGAATATGAAATCCATCCGGTGGTGCTGCCTATTGACTTTTGGACCATAAACTCTAAACCCATTGAACGTCCATGCCCCATTTCAACTTTTCTTTCCCAACCAGACGATGATCCAAAGAAGCTTACCCCGTCTTTGTATTCTAACACGTTTTGCATATCTTTATAATATCCCTCAACTGAAATCTCCCATCCTTTGATGCCGGTGAAATAGCCTCCCAATGAATACTGATGTGCTTGCATCGGATGGATCTTATTGGTTACGGGCACCCATAAATCGGTGGGCATCGAAATTGGAGAAGATGAAAGTAAGTGAATGTATTGGCTCATTTTTGTATAAGCGGCTTTTATTGTGAGATGTTTCATTAATTGATAACGTGCAGAAATACGAGGTTGCACAGAATAATAACTCTTTCTTTGGACATTGAACATAGAGAGGTGCATTCCTGCATTCAGACGTAACTTTGAAGAAATGTCGAAATTATCTTCTAGGTATGCAGAAACTTCATGGGCGTATATATGACTGTTTGAAATGCTCTGATAGGCGGTGTCTTGACGAATAAAATTTTCTTCTTTGTCGAAAACCTTTGAGGTCATTACTTCCGGGCGAAAACTGTGATATAAATATTCAGTGCCAAACTTGATATGATGGGTTGGTATAGGGTTGTAATCAAAATCTATCTGATAAGTTAAGTCACAGATTCCGGAGCGATAGTCAGCTTTATAGCTATTTTCATAAATACCTGTATCTCTGTTTCCTTTATTCCATGATGTAGCGTTCATGTCAAGGTGGTAGTTGTTATAGGCGACGGTGGTATTGCTAAATAGTTTGTTGTTAAAGATGTAGTTCCATCTTCCTGATGCAATAACATTGCCCCAATCAAGAGATGTTTTGTCCTTATATATAAGGTCTGAATAATCTCCGTCATCGGTATAACTATAATGATAATGATCTTTCCCATTGTAGAAATTGACAAACAGGCGACTTCTATCTGAAAATTTATGGTTAATCTTTGCGTTGATATCGTAGAAGTAATAGCTGAACTTTTCATCTTCGGGCATAAATGGTTGCATCAATAAATCAAGGTATGAACGCCTGAGCGAGATATTGAATGACGTACGATTTTTAATGATAGGCCCCTCTAAGTTTATCTTTGTCGATAGCAAACCTATGCTGACTACTCCGTGAAACGTTTTCATATCTCCATCATTACTTCGAACATCAACAACAGAAGAGAGACGTCCGCCAAAGCGAGCAGGAAAAGAGCCTTTAAACAAAGTGACTTTTTTCACAGATTCGGGTGTAAATACTGAAAAGAAACCAAATAAATGATCTACGTTGTATACGGGTACTCCGTCTAACAATATTAAGTTTTGGTCGGGCCCGCCTCCTCGCACATACAATCCTGATGAACCTTCTACTCCGGTTTGTATGCCTGGTATCATTTGTATCGTTTTGAACAGATCCGTTTCTCCTAATAAACTAGGAGTGTTTTTAATCTGTACCATAGGTATCTCGCAGGCACTCATTTGGGTAGCCATTGTTCCTGCCTCTACTTTATCGGAAAGAACAACAACCTCTTGCAACAAATTGTCATTTTGTAGGCGTACATTTAGTAAGGTGTCTTTTTTTAGGTTAAAAAGAAATTTCTGTGCTTTATAGCCCAAGTATGAATAATTCATCTCATTGGTACCTTCGGCTAATGTGATGCTATAGAATCCGTAAGAATTGGTGTTTGTGCCTTGGTGATGATGACTTTCCAAGATATTAGCGCCAATCAAAGTTTCTGCAGATTCTGCATCTGTAATATATCCGCTGATTGTAAATTTCCGACTTACAGGCTTTTCTCTTTTTGCTTGCAGAATGATGTGTTTACCTACGATCTTATAGGCAATGGCCTCATTTGTAAAGGCGAGATTAAGAACTTCTTCCAGTGTTTTGTTTTGTACGTTGATTGTCAGTGGATGCTTGAGTTTGACTTCTTCTCCATAAATGAATGAAAATCCAGTCGAGTTTTCTATTTGATTTGTAAACTTTTCAAGAGTTCCTCGTTTTATGTTGATAACGAGTTTGCTGCTTGCTGCTTGTGCCTTGATGTATGGGTGGGCAATAGCCATGATACATATCAAAAATAAGATTTTGATAGGATGAAGATGTGATAATGGTTTTCTCATTTTAGTTTAGTCGTAATGCTTATTAGCTTGTCTTTTTGTGAATAGTTGAACCCTCCGGCAATTTGGAGCAAGTCGAGTATTTGTTTTAGACTTTCTTTATTGTTGAACCGAGCGGTTAGTTTATAGTTTTGTAATGATTGGTCGGTGATCTTTATTGTCACTCCGAAAGAATTGGATAATTGTTTCGCAATTTCTTGCAATGGGAGATCATTAAATATAATAACACCATCTCTCCACGCTATTTCTTCGGAAACATTTTGAAGTGTTTCGTGAATAATCTTTTTATTTGTTTTATTATAGGTTGCGCTTTCGTTAGGTTTTAGTACAATAAAGGCAGAGTTGCCCCAACCTTTTACGGATACAGATCCTTCGAATAGAGATGTTTTGATTTCATCACTATTCTTATAGGCTTTTACGTTGAAATGTGTGCCTAGCACTTCAACATTTATGGCATCGGCATTGACAATGAAAGGGTGCTTTTTATCTTTGAAAACCTCAAAATAGGCTTCACCATTTAAGTTTACTATGCGACTATTATCACTAAATTCTTTAGGGTAGGTTAAAGATGAAAAGTGGTTTAATAATACTTTGCTTCCGTCGGGCAATTGAATACTTTTTGTTTCTGCTAGGGTTGAAGTGGTCAATAGCTCTATCGGCTTCATGTATTGATATGCACTCCATGACAAAATACAGATTAATGTTATTCCTGCGGCATATCTCAAAATAGCTGTCTGCAAAGGATGTGCTCGTTTAAGGAACAAACGCTTTTCTATTATCTTGTAACTCTCGGCAGCTGAATAACTTCCACGTGGTGATTTTGTGGAAGCAACTAGCTTGTCAAGTAGGTCATTCAGTTGTTTGTCGGTAAGTTTCATCTTCTTTTTGCTCTTTGATGATAAAGACAGCTACAAGAAGAAATCTCCCTATTACTCGGTTGTTAAATAAGTGTTAATAGAATCTTTGAGGCGGGTTACTGCTTTTTGGAGTTGTGCGTCTACCGTCTTTGTGCTAATGTTAAGTTCTTGGGCTACTTGAGCGTAGCTTTGTTTTTCTTCTCGTATGCGAATAAAAATTTCTCTACAGCGTTCAGGTAGTCTATCAAGTGCTTTTACGTAAACAGCAAAGAGTTCGTCATTTATTAGGGAATCTTCTGGAGACTCCTCCTCATTTTTTGGCTCAGCTATGATATTTGGACAGTTGCTTGAGTATTTCAATTCTTTTTCAAGATAGTTCAAGGATGCATTTTTTATAAGAACAAAGCAATAATCTTCAAAAACGGTTATTGTGATTAAAGAAGAACGCTTCTCCCATAGCTTTAGGAATACGTCAAGAACGATTTCTTGTGCCCATGTTTTGTTTTTTACATAATAGTATGCAATGCGGAAAAAACGATCATAGCAAAGGTTGTAGAACTGGCTGAAGGCTGCTTCCGAGTCCATCTCCTGCATTTTGCGCAGCAGTATTTTTACCTCAGTTTCACTCATTGGTCCTAATTCAGTTTTCTACTCGCAGTAAGTCGCTCATGATTCCATCAGAGACGAAAATACCTTTTTTTGTTAATTTTAGGTGGCTGTCTTGCAATTCCAATTGCTCGTTTGCGATATACTTGTTTGCTACAGTTAGGCAGTAGTCTAAATAGAACTGTCCAAAACGCTGGTTTACTTGCTCTAGAGAAAGTCCCCAACGAGTACGCATTGATGTTATGACCAACTCGTTGTATCGAGTGTTCGTATCTAAGTTTTCTGTTTTATAAGACCGTTGATTATTTTCTATACCCTTTATATATGAAGTTGTTGAGGAAATATTCCATTCCCTGGTTTCACCGTTAAACGAATGAGCGGACGGCCCGCAACCAAGATATTTTGTTCCTTTCCAATAAGAAGTGTTGTGGCAAGAGTATTTTTCGGGAAGGCAAAAGTTGGATATCTCATACTGCTCATAGCCTGCTGCAGAGAGTTGCTCGGTTAGTAGTGAGAAAAAACGGATACTATCTTCTTCGTCTACTTCTTTAATTTCATGCTTGTTCAACATCCGATATAAAGGAGTGCCTTTTTCATATGTTAAGTGATATGCCGAAATATGTTCAACATTAAGTGCTATGGCTCGCTCCAAATCTTTCTTCCAGGTTTCCTCATTTTCACCGGGTAAACCATACATAAGATCAATGCTGATATTTTTAAATCCGGCCTCTCGGGAATGTTCGACAGCCTTGATAGCTTGCTCGGCATTATGACGTCGTTTTAGTAGTTTTAAGGTAGGGTCATTGAATGTTTGAATGCCAATGCTTATTCGATTGAAAGGAAGTTGAGCCAGTTCACTTAAGTACTCAGTGCTTAAATCATCAGGGTTTGCTTCGAGGGTTATTTCTTTGCAATGTGCGGTATTATAGACCTGCTCAATCGTATTGAATATTTTTCTAAAATCTTTTAAGGAAAGTTGTGAAGGGGTGCCTCCTCCAAAATAGATTGTTTCGAGGGGTTCTCCTTGCAGATAATCTTTCCGCATCTCTAACTCCTTGCAGAGAGCTGATATAAAACTTTCCATCAAATTATTGTTGGTGCTAGTGTAAAAGTCGCAATAGATGCAACGAGTTTTACAGAAGGGTATATGTAGGTATATTCCTGCCATCGTTGGTTTTTTAGGTTAATAGATGGAATTTTCATCTATTTTCAATTAGTCTGTAAAGTTAGTAATTTACTTAAATAGAACGAATGTGTTGCATAACATTGTTTAGAAACACGGAGCAATTATTGTTTTTAATTGTATTAATTTATAATTTGCGCGTTACTTAATCAAAAATATGCGAGAAAACATATTGAGTTAACTTTTTAAATCTTATATGTCATGAAAGTATATCAGACTAATGAAATTAAGAACATTGCCTTGTTGGGAAGTTCTGGCTCTGGGAAAACCACTCTCGTTGAAGCGATGCTATTCGAGAGTGGTATTATAAAGCGTCGCGGCTCAGTTGCCGCAAAAAACACAGTGAGTGATTATTTTCCTGTAGAACAGGAATATGGTTACTCTGTTTTTTCTACTGTATTCCATGTTGAATGGAATAATAAAAAGTTGAATATGATAGATTGTCCGGGTGCGGATGATTTCGTGGGAGGGGCTGTTACCGCTTTGAATGTTACAGATACTGCTGTTCTTCTGTTGAATGGTCATTATGGACTGGAGGTGGGTACTCAAAACCATTTTAGATACACCGAAAAACTTAATAAACCAGTGATTTTTCTTGTTAATCAGCTTGATAATGAGAAATGCGATTATGATAATATCCTTGAGCAACTTAAAGAGGCCTATGGCTCTAAAGTGGTTCCGATTCAGTATCCTATAACCACAGGTCCTGGATTTAATGCGTTAATTGATGTGCTCTTAATGAAGAAATATTCATGGAAGCCAGAAGGCGGTATTCCTATTATAGAAGAAATACCGGCTGAAGAAATGAATAAAGCAATGGAAATGCATAGAGTTCTGGTAGAAGCTGCAGCAGAGAATGATGAAGGATTAATGGAGAAGTTTTTTGAACAAGAGTCTCTTAGCGAAGATGAAATGCGTGAAGGGATTCGCAAGGGGCTTGCTACTCGTGCAATGTTTCCGGTCTTTTGCGTTTGTGCAGGTAAGGATATGGGAATCAGGCGTTTGATGGAATTTTTGGGAAATGTGGTTCCTTTTGTGTCGGAGATGCCTAAAGTGACAAATTCTGAAAATGAGGAGATTGCTCCGAATGTTTTAGGGCCGACGTCTCTTTATTTTTTTAAGACAAGTGTAGAACCTCATATTGGCGAAATATCTTATTTTAAGGTGATGAGTGGCAAGGTGAAAGAAGGAGATGACTTGCTAAATGCCAATAGAGGATCAAAAGAACGAATTGCACAAATATATGTTGTAGCTGGTGCTAATCGAATAAAAGTAGAGGAACTTCAAGCGGGTGATATAGGTGCTGCGGTAAAGTTGAAGGATGTCAAGACGGGGAATACTTTGAACGGAAAAGATTGTGACTATCAATTCAATTTTATTAAATATCCTAATTCTAGATATTCACGCGCTATTAAACCTGTAACAGAGTCGGATGTTGAAAAAATGATGAGCAGTCTTAATCGTATGCGCGAAGAAGATCCAACTTGGATTATAGAGCAATCTAAAGAATTGAGACAGACTCTTGTGCATGGGCAAGGAGAATTTCATCTACGTACTTTAAAGTGGCGTTTGGAGAATAACGAAAAACTTTTTGTTAAATTTGAGGAGCCGAGGATTCCCTATAGAGAGACAATTACCAAAGCTGCTCGGGCGGATTATCGGCACAAGAAACAGTCGGGGGGGGCCGGTCAATTTGGAGAGGTTCACCTTATTGTCGAACCATATAAAGAGGGAATGCTTGTGCCAGAGACGTATAAGTTTAACGGTCAGGAGTTCAAAATAACAGTGAGGGGAACTGAAGAAATTTCTCTTGAATGGGGAGGGAAACTTGTTTTTATTAATAGTATAGTAGGTGGCTCAATTGACTCTCGCTTTATGCCTGCTATCTTAAAAGGAATCATGGCTCGTATGGAGCAAGGTCCACTTACTGGTTCGTATGCCTGAGATGTACGTGTTATTGTGTATGAGGGAAAAATGCATCCGGTAGATTCGAATGAAATCTCATTCATGCTTGCAGGTAGGAATGCTTTTAGTGAGGCCTTTAAGAATGCGGGACCTAAAATATTGGAACCGATTTATGATGTGGAGGTGTTTGTGCCTTCAGACAAGATGGGTGATGTGATGGGAGATCTCCAAGGCAGGCGAGCTGTTATTATGGGTATGAGTAGCGAAAAAGGATTTGAGAAGTTGACGGCCAAGATACCTCTTAAAGAGATGTCTTCCTATTCCACTGCTCTGAGCTCGTTAACTGGTGGGCGGGCTTCATTTATAATGAAATTTTCAAGTTATGAACTTGTCCCGGCCGACATACAGGAGAAGCTAATTAAAGAATTTGAAGCGAAACATACTGAAGAATAAATGTTGTTGATACAAATTTATGAGCCGTCATTTTATAGCTGAAGAATGACGGCTTTTTAGGTTATCATCATTAAGATTTGTTCTTGTCTCTATAATCTTTAATTTTTTATTAATTTTGCAAACTAAAAGCTTTATCTTTTGTTATAATCATCAGAATGGTATATAAAAAAAACTTTTGGGTTAATTAACGAGAACTGGCGGTTAAATCAGGTTAATTCATTAGGAATGTTAATTAGGGAGTGTTAATTTTGTTGTCATGAAGAAGTCAACAATCTGGATATTGGGTGTCGTTATGGGCCTTTCTTTTCTTAGTTTACTGTATTTACAGGTAAGCTACATTGAGGAAATGGTGAAAATGCGTAATGAGCAATTCGATGAATCAGTGAAACGTAGTTTATATCAGGTTTCAAAGAATGTAGAATACGATGAAACTCAGCGTTGGTTAGAAAGAGACGTGTCGGAAACTGAAAGACAGGCTTTGGCTCAGTCTTCTTCTCCACAGAAAAACGACTTAGTTCAGCAGACTCAGCGTTATTCTGTTGCGACGCAGGATGGATCCATGTATTCAGCTTTTGAATTAAAGACTATAACAACTAAGCCTTCGGCATTGCCTAAGGCTATGATATCTCGCAGGCATGGCACTAATACAATACCTCAAACGTCTAGAACTTTGCAAGAAGCAATTAAGAATCGTTATTTATATCAACGTTTTTTGCTTGATGAGGTTGTTTGGCAAATGCTTTATAGGGCTAGCGATAAACTACTTGAGGAACGGGTCAATTTTAAGAACTTGGACCAATACCTTAAATCAGAACTGATAAATAATGGAATAGATATACCCTATCATTTTGTTGTTATAGACAAAGATGGTCGTGAAGTGTATCGTTGTTCTGACTATGATGATAAAGGCAGTGAGAGTTCATATAGCCAGATCCTTTTCCCGAATGATCCGCCGGCAAAGATGAGTGTTGTAAGGGTTCATTTTCCAGCTAAGAGAGATTATATATTTGACTCGGTGAGCTTTATGATTCCTTCATTGGTATTCACATTGGTGTTGTTGATAACGTTCATTTTTACAATTTATATTGTATTTAGGCAGAAGAAACTCACGGAAATGAAAAATGACTTTATTAATAATATGACGCATGAGTTTAAGACTCCTATATCGACCATCTCTTTGGCTGCACAAATGCTAAAAGATCCTGCGGTAGGTAAGTCTCCTCAAATGTTTCAACATATTTCCGGCGTGATTAATGATGAAACAAAACGTTTAAGATTTCAGGTAGAGAAAGTTCTTCAAATGTCAATGTTTGATAAACAAAAGGCTACTTTAAAGATGAAAGAGTTAGATGCGAATGAAATGATTTCTGGGGTAATTAATACATTTACTCTAAAGGTTGAACGATATAACGGAAAAATTAAATCGGATCTGGCTGCAGTTGAACCGACTATTCTTGCTGATGAAATGCACATTACTAATGTTATCTTTAATTTGATGGATAATGCTGTAAAGTATAAGAAGCCGGAAGAGGATTTGTTGTTAGATGTCAGGACTTGGAATGAACAAGGTAAGTTGATGATTTCCATACAAGATAATGGCATTGGCATAAAAAAAGAAAATTTAAAAAAAGTATTTGATAAATTTTATCGCGTGCATACAGGTAATCTGCACGATGTAAAAGGATTTGGATTGGGACTGGCTTATGTAAGAAAGATCATTCAAGATCATAAAGGGGCTATTAGAGCTGAGAGCGAATTGAATGTTGGGACTAAATTTATTATTGCATTACCTATATTAAAAAATGAATGATATGGACGAGAAACTGCGTATTTTACTATGCGAGGATGATGAAAACCTTGGCATGCTTTTGAGAGAGTATTTACAGGCGAAAGGTTATTCGGCTGAGTTATTTCCTGACGGTGAAGCTGGGTTTAAGGCTTTTCTTAAAAATAAATATGATCTGTGTGTCTTTGATGTGATGATGCCGAAGAAAGATGGTTTCACATTGGCTCAAGAGGTTCGTGCTGCAAATGCCGAAATTCCTATTATTTTCTTGACTGCTAAAACTTTAAAGGAAGATATCCTTGAGGGATTTAAGATTGGTGCGGATGATTATATAACGAAGCCGTTCAGTATGGAAGAACTGACATTCAGAATAGAAGCTATTCTGAGACGCGTTCATGGAAAGAAAAATAAGGAGAGCAACGTTTATAAAATTGGGAAGTTCTCTTTTGACACCCAAAAGCAGATTTTATCAAGTGAAGGGAAGCAAACGAAACTTACTACCAAAGAATCTGAATTATTAGGATTACTTTGTGCACATGCAAATGAGATATTACAACGCGATTTTGCATTGAAGACTATTTGGATAGATGACAATTATTTCAATGCACGTAGTATGGATGTGTATATTACAAAACTGCGTAAACATCTTAAGGAGGATGATTCTATTGAAATCATTAACATTCACGGAAAGGGTTATAAGTTGATTACCCCAGAACCTGAGGCTTAATGGATATTTTTTCAACATCATAAAAAAAGGCCGAAAGAGTTTCTTTCGGCCTTTTTTTATGATGTT
>DBTL01000110.1 GCA_002307035.1 Bacteroides sp. UBA1317 | reverse complement strand
GGTTAGAGCATCTGACTGTTAATCAGAGGGTCGTAGGTTCAAGTCCTACTCGAAGAGCTAAAAGGTTTGTCATCACGGCAAACCTTTTTTGTTTTTATACAATTTCCTTATCGCGCCATAGCCAACGTTAACACACTGATCCGTACTCCGGCTATTTTTCCAAATGGAGAAGCACAGGCCACAGTCGTCGCTCCGGTAGTTAAAACATCATCAACAATCAGAATATGTTTCCCTGCAAAAAGCTCAGAGTTCAGCAGTTCGAAAATACCATCCACATTCTCCCATCGTTCAAAAGTTGATTTACGAGTCTGAGTTTCTGTATTTTTTTTTCTAACAACAGAAGTCGTATCCATCGAAAGACCTGTGATAGCAGATACTCCCCGAGCAATCCACTCACTTTGGTTATACCCTCTCTTAGCTAACTTATCCGGATGCAAAGGCACAGGGATGACCACATCTATTCCCTCAAAAAAACCACAACCGAACAATTCTCTGGCCATAAGACGCCCCATAACCTCACCCAACTCTTTGTTTCCTTTATATTTAAGACTATAAAAGATATTTCTGAAATCACTTCCTTTAGAATAAAAGAAAAAAGAAGTAGCACGTTCAATCGGTATTCTCCCCCAGAACAAACGCTCTGCGGGGTTTCCGGGCATACGATGATAATTGGTACGCGGCATATCCATATTACATTTTATACACAGCATCTCTTCACCTTCGAAAAGTGGACTCTCGCAAACAACACAGCATCGAGGAAAGAAAAGAGCAAAGAAGGAGCTAATCCACCTTATCATAGTTTCATTTATTGGAATTCTTATACGAATATAGAGAGATTAATTAGACAAGCAAAAGGAGTTTCAACAAAACAATAGAGTTTTTTGCTAACTTTGCCCATACAAAAACATAAAATGATGGAACATCCTTTTTCTCAATTTCAATACTGCCCCAAATGCGGTTCATCTCAATTTCTGATAAATAATGAAAAATCAAAGAAGTGCATGAACTGTGAATTTGTGTACTACTTCAATCCTTCTTCAGCCACCGTAGCTTTCATACTAAATGAAAAAAAAGAATTACTCGTTTGCGAACGGGCTAAAGAGCCCGCCAAAGGTACCCTCGACCTTCCGGGTGGTTTTGTGGATATGAATGAAACATTGGAAGAAGCTGTTATTCGTGAAGTTCTTGAAGAGACCGGATTAAGTGTTCAGAAAGCGACTTATCTGTTTTCTCTACCCAATGTATATATCTATTCAGGGTTTCCGGTACATACCCTTGACGCTTTCTTATTATGCAAAGTGAAAGACACCAGCCACCTCAAAGCAATGGATGATGTTGCCGACTCTTTCTTCGTCCCTCTAAATGAGATAAAACCTGAAGAATTTGGTTTGGAGTCCATTCGTAAAGGATTGATAAGCTTCTTGGCTGAGCAGGATTTTTAACTGAAAGATAGAGCAATAATCTTTCATCCTTCAAAACTTCTATTCGCTCTAAAATCTAGTTAAAGACTGTCAAACTACACTTTATCTGCTCTATTATCGGCAAAAACGAGTATTTTTGTAAAAATGTATAATTATGAAAAAGAAGATCTTACAGATTATATGCGTATTTATTTGTTCCGTTCCAAGTTATGTTGCGGCTCAAACCAATGGAGAAATATCATCACCTTCTCATCTATATGATGAAGGGAAAGAACTTTTCATAGAAGGGAACTATGCTGCTGCCGTTCTTTCTCTTCAACATTTTTTAAAAGAGCAACCAGCTTCGCCCTTTAGCCAAGAAGCAGAATATATGATGGCCTGTTCTTCCTACGAGCTACAAGACCGCAATAGTACAGCCTTGCTAAGAGAGCATCTGGAGAAACACCCAGACTCACCACATGCAAACCGCATCTATGCGCTTATTGCCTCAACTTATTTCTTTGAAGAAAAATACGATGAAGCATTAGCGTTATTCAATTCCTCACGCCTCGATCTCTTGGCCAACGATGAGAGAGATGAGATGACCTATCGTCTGGCTAGCAGTTATCTGAAAACCGGCAATATCAAAGAAGCAGCCGTTTGGTTCGAGACTTTGAAAAGCACAAATAATAAATACGCCGAAGATTGCACTTACTACATTGCATACATACGATACACTCAGCAGCGATACGACGAAGCACTAGCAGGTTTCCTTAAATTACAAGATAGCCAGAAATACAAAAAATTATCTCCCTATTACGCCGCCGAGATCTACCTTATTAAGAAACAATATGCGGAAGCCGAGAATATAGCGCAAAGTTATCTTTCCAGCTTTCCTCAAAGCCAATACACTGCCGAGATGCACCGCATCTTAGGAGAAGTGTACTATCATTCGGGAGAATACCACAAAGCAACCAATGCTTTTGAAGGTTATTTAAATGCGACAACAACTCCGCGAAGAGATGCGCTATACATGTTAGGCTTATCGTATTATCACACCAGCGTGTTTTCTAAAGCTGCTTCCACCTTGGGAGAAGTTGTGATGGAAAATGATGCGCTAACACAAAATGCATACCTACACATGGGGCTTGCTTACCTTCAGTTAGCCGAAAAGAGCAAAGCACGTATGGCTTTTGAACAAGCTGCAGCATCCAATGCCGACATGAAAGTGAAAGAGCAAGCAGCATACAACTATGCGTTGTGCATACACGAAACCTCTTTTTCGGCCTTTGGCGAGTCAGTGACCGTTTTTGAAAAGTTCCTGAATGAATTCCCAAACTCCAGATATATTGAAAAAATAAGCGGCTATTTGGTGGAAGTATATATGAATACCCGTAGTTACGATGCTGCGCTTAAATCAATTGAACGCATCTCTAATCCGGGAACACGAATCATGGAAGCTAAACAAAATATCTTGTTCCAACTAGGAACGCAGATGTTCGCTAATGCTTCGTTTGAGCAAGCTCTTGCATACTTCAACCAATCGATAGCCATTGGACAATACAATCGCCAGACTAAAGCCGATGCTTACTACTGGCGAGGAGAAACGTTTTATCGCTTGAACAACAGACAAGAAGCTGCTCAAAACTTTACGGATTATTTATCATTGACACAGCAACCTTCTAACGAGATGTATGTGCTCGCACATTACAACTTGGGATATACCGCTTTCCAGCAAAAGAATTATTCACTGGCTGAGAGTTGGTTTCTTAAATATATAAAGATGGAAAAAGATAAAAGCAATCCGACTTTGGCAGATGCCTACAACCGAATCGGGGATTGCAACTTTCATGCACGCAACTTTAATGAAGCTAAACAATATTATTCACTAGCTGAAAGTATGGGAACTGCTACGGGCGACTATTCATACTATCAATTAGCCTTAGTGTCTGGATTGCAAAAAGACTATGCGGGAAAGACAACATTATTGAATAGACTGTCCGAAAAATACCCCTCTTCTCCTTACGCAATAAATGCTCTGTATGAAAAAGGGCGTGCCTACGTGCAGATGGAAAACAGCAAACAAGCCATCAGTACTTTTAAAGAAGTAGTCAATAAGTACCCCGAGAGTCCGGTAAGCAGAAAAGCAGCAGCCGAGATCGGCTTGTTATACTATCAGGACGAAGACTATAACCAGGCTATTGAAGCTTACAAATATGTAATTACTCAATATCAAGGCAGTGAAGAAGCTCGTCTCGCACTTCGCGACTTAAAATCGATTTATATAGACACGAACCGCATCGATGAGTTTTCATCGATGGTATCTTCTCTTCCTGGAAATATCCACCTTGACATTAACGAACAAGATTCGCTAACATATACTGCTGCAGAGAAAGTCTATATGAAAGGCAACATCGGACAAGCCAAAGAAAGCCTTAATAAATATCTTCAAACTTTTCCTGATGGAGCGTTTAAACAAAGCGCACATTATTATCTTTGCCTAATTGCCAGAGAACAGAAAAACGACGATATGATACTTCTGCATTCAGGAAAACTACTGGAGTACCCCGACAATCGTTTCTCGGAAGAGACAATTATTATGAGGGCAGAGGTGCTATTCAAACAACAAAAATTTGACGAGGCACTCGCTCTATACAAGCAACTAAGAGGAAAAGCGACTACAACCGAAAATCGCATATTAGCCCAGACCGGCATCTTACGATCTGCCCATCTGACAAAGAACGATACAGAAACAATACACACTGCCAACGAACTTCTTTCGGAAACGAAACTGAGCCCTGAGCTAATCAATGAGGCCCTCTATTATAGAGCTAAAGCTTATTTAAGCCAACGAGCAGAGAAAAATGCCATGGCAGATCTCCGGGTTTTAGCCAAGGATACCCGTAATGCTTACGGAGCTGAAGCAAAATATCTTGTTGCTCAAAACTTATATGAGGCAAAAGAATATAATGCCGCCGAAAAAGAAGCGTTAGATTTTATAGAGCTAAGTACTCCTCATGCCTATTGGCTTGCACGTACCTTTATTCTTCTATCAGATGTCTACGTGGCAATGAATAAGAAGTTGGATGCGCGGCAGTATTTGCTGAGCTTACAGCAAAACTATCATGCAGAGGATAATATTAAGAATATGATTGAAACGCGGTTACAAAAACTTAATTAAGTAAGGACTTATGAAAAGATCAAATAATAGAATATACACAAAGTTCAGTAGCTTTGTATTATTGACTAGCACACTGCTAATGGCTAATTTAGCGGAAGCACAAACTCAACATAAAGATACCACTATGAATCGCACTGTCGTTGTGGAGCAACAATATAGTCCGGACATTATCGATGTATCTAAAATAAATGTGTTGCCGAAGGTTGAGCAGCCAACTATCAGCAAAAAAAATGTGGAATATGACAACACCCTCTCTCCTGCAAATTCATTTCCTTTTACCGCCATGAAGTTTTATTCAGAGAAAGAAGAACAAGAGTTGGCTAAACAAGGATATGCCCGATTAGGATATGGAAATTATGGCAATCTAGATGCCAGAATAAGCTATCTTTTCAACCTATCTAAAAGAGACAAGCTCACTGTATTCGGAGCGATGGATGGAATGAATGGCGAACTCACAAAGCCTAAGATCGATCCCATCGGACAAGAAGCAAATAAATGGGACGCTCGTTTCTATAGAAGTAGGGCAGGAGTTGACTATCTGCGCCAATTCAGCAAACTTAACATGAATATATCCGGTCAATGGCAGCTAGAAGACTTCAACTATAAGCGCAATCTCATGGAATCCGGGAGTAGTGACAAACAGAGATATAATTCGGTTGATGTACACTTTGGTGTGAAATCAATGGACGAAAACCTCCCCTTCCAGTTTAGCGCTGAAACAAATCTGCTGGCATTCAACAAAAGGCATTCTATTTCCGGAGCTTCCGCCAATGAAAGTATTATCCGGACAAAAGCAAGTGTTACGGGAGCCATCAGTGAGCAACAAAAAGTTACTGTTGCTGCCCAAATGGATAATATATCCTATTCTTCACAATTTAAAGATTATACTTCCCTGCAATTGAACTCATATTACGAACTAAAAGATAATAATTGGTATCTGAAAGCAGGAGCACACTTTGACCTGGCATTCAACTATGGAAAGAGTGTCCGCATGGCACCCGATTTCGTTGCCAATTATATTTTCTCGGATTCATTTATTCTCTATGCTGAAGCCAAAGGTGGTAAAATCATTAATGACTTCAGAAAGATGGAACAGCTACATCCCTACAGCAACCCTGAAGTACGCATGTCCGATTCATATGAACAATTAAACACAGTTGTAGGATTCAAGGCTAGCCCATTAATTGGGCTCTGGCTCAACGTTTACGGAGGATATAAAATTGTGTCCGATGATTTATCGCCTCTATATGACTCTGATAATAGTAGTATCTCTTTTTCTCAAGGAAAAACGAAAAGCTTGTTCTCTGGCCTAAAAATCAGCTATCAATACAAAGATCTATATCAATTTTCAGTCTTAAGCAATGCTTACTCTTGGCAAAAAACGGACAAAAATCTATTGGTTCAAAAGCCTCTTTTTGATTTTGAATTAGATGCCAATGTTCAGGTCCTTCCCAGATTAAAATTAAACTTAGGGTATCAATATGTTCGGTTGGCCTCTTCTGAATTAGTCGATTACGCTTCTTTAACGACAGTGCAGTATAGAATGCCTTCTATCAGCAATCTGAAATTAGGCCTCACTTACACTATTTCTCCAAAAGTATTTATCTATGCACGAGCCGAAAATTTGTTGAACAAGAAATACCAATACTATTATTCTTATCCTACTGAAGAATTAAATTATGTTGGAGGATTAAGCTTCCGATTCTAACTAATTCCGATAAAAAAAGAGTTTTTTTTGCAAAAAAGAATAGATTCTCTATATATTATAAGGTGGGAATAGATGTTTTTTCTACTTTTGCGGGCAAATATGAAGACGTTAGTCCACTCTTAAAGAAAAAAGCATGCAAAAAAACCTTGTCATTGTCGAATCGCCGGCAAAAGCAAAAACGATTGAGAAGTTTCTTGGAGAAGATTTTAAAGTTCTCTCAAGCTATGGCCACATACGAGATCTGAAAAAAAAAGAATTTAGTATAGATGTCGAAAACGACTTTGAACCCAAATATGAAATTCCAACTGAGAAGAAAAAACTAGTTGAGGAGTTAAAGAAAGAATCAAAAAACGCAAAAATGATATGGCTTGCTTCCGATGAAGACCGCGAAGGAGAAGCTATCTCATGGCACCTTTATGAAGTACTCGGTTTAAACCCCGAAAATGCCAAACGAATCGTTTTTCATGAGATTACCAAAACAGCTATACTAAGAGCAATCCAAGAACCCCGTAGCATCAATATTGACTTGGTTAACGCACAACAAGCACGCCGCATTCTTGATCGCATTGTAGGTTTTGAGCTCTCACCAATATTGTGGAGGAAGATTAAACCATCATTATCTGCAGGCCGCGTACAGTCCGTTACAGTACGTTTAGTTGTAGAGCGTGAGCGCGAGATTCAAACTTTTAAAACAGAAGCTTCTTATCGCATTACAGCTACATTCTTGGTACCGGACACAGACGGGAAGCAAGTTGAAATGAAAGCAGAATTAACACGTCGCTTAAAGACCAAAGAAGAGGCCTACAAATTCTTGGAAAAGTGTAAATCGGCTACGTTTACTATCCAAGAGATAAGCACTCGTCCGCTTAAAAAAAGTCCGGCAGCTCCATTCACAACATCAACTCTACAACAAGAAGCTGCTCGCAAATTAGGATTTACGGTAGCACAAACGATGATGGTAGCTCAAAAGCTATATGAATCGGGACTTATAACCTACATGCGTACCGACTCCGTTAATCTATCAGATTTCGCTACTGCAGCCAGCAAAGAGGCGATAACGCATATTATGGGCAGCGAGTACGTTAAAGCCCGCCACTTTGCGACAAAAACCAAAGGGGCCCAAGAAGCACATGAGGCCATCCGCCCAACAGAGATGGAGAAACAATCCGTTGATGGTTCCGCACAAGAGAAAAAACTATATAGCTTAATATGGAAACGCACCGTTGCTTCACAAATGGCCGATGCTGAATTGAAAAAAACAACTGCAATTATTGGCGCAAGCAACTCCGATGACCGATTTACGGCAACTGGGGAAGTGCTCCAATTTGACGGTTTCCTCCGAGTTTATAAAGAATCATACGATGACGATAATGAGCAGGAAGACGAAAGTCGTTTGCTTCCGCCATTGAATAAAGGCCAAAAGCTTGAACAACAAGAAATATTGGCAACAGAACGCTTCACGCAAAGACCCGCACGCTATACGGAAGCTAGCCTTGTACGCAAGCTCGAAGAACTGGGTATTGGGCGTCCATCAACTTACGCCCCTACAATTTCAACCATTCAAAAACGAGGCTACGTTGAGAAAAGCGACAAAGAAGGTGAAGAACGGCAATACAATCTTTTATCGCTTAACGATGGGAAAATAGAAGATACTATCCATACAGAAATAACAGGAAACGAAAAATCAAAGCTGTTCCCTACAGATATGGGTATCGTGGTTAATGACTTTCTTACAGAGTATTTTCCGGATATCTTAGATTACAATTTCACTGCCAATGTGGAGAAAGAGTTTGATGAAGTGGCCGAAGGAGAAAAAAAGTGGACTGAGATTATGAAGAATTTCTATGAAGGTTTTCATTCATCGGTTGAACTGACACTAGCTACTAAAACAGAACATAAGGTAGGTGAGCGTATTTTGGGAGAAGAACCCGGAACAGGAAAACAAATTTCTGTGAAAATCGGAAGATATGGGCCTGTAGTACAAATAGGCGCCACAGAAGAAGAAGAAAAGCCACGTTTCTCTCAACTCAAAAAAGGGATGTCTATAGAGACCATTACGCTTGAAGAAGCACTGGATTTATTCAAACTGCCCCGAACACTTGGCGACTTTGAAGAAAAGACAGTAACTGCGAGTGTAGGCCGTTTTGGTCCATATATTCGCCATGACTCAAAGTTCATTTCACTACCCAAAGGAATGGATCCAATGGAAGTCATCCTAGAAGAAGCGATTGAACTTATAAAAGCAAAGAGAATTACAGAAGCTCAAAGAATAATAAAGAAATTCGACGAGGAAAGTGAATTAGAAGTTCTAAACGGAAGATATGGACCTTATATTGCCTATAAAAAATCCAATTATAAGATACCTAAGGATGTTATTCCTCAAGACCTTGACCTTGAAACCTGCTTAAGCCTCATCAAACAACAAATAGAGAAAGGTGAAGGTCCTTCTGATAAAAAGAAAAAGTCTGCAACAAAATCAAAAGCTAAGTCTGTACCTGAATCAACAACATCTGCCCCTAAAGAAAAAGCTGCTGCCACCAAGAAAAAAGCGACAACAAAGACTAAAGCAAAAGCTGTTGTTACTACTAAGGCAAAGAAAAAAGCAACTGATACAAAAAAAGAAACAGTAGCAAAAGATAAAGAAACTCCTGCCAAGAAGTCAGCCGCTAAAAAGGAGACGACAGTTAAAAAATAATAGACAGATATAAACAGCAAAAAGGCCGTAAACAAATCATTTTTACGGCCTTTTTTAGATCTAATCAAGAAGAGTATTACATTCTATCGGGTACCTCAATGCCAAGCAATCCCATGCTTAATTTGATTACTTTTGCTATATTAGACGATAACACAATGCGGAAAATTTTCACCGCTTCATTCTCTTCCCTCAAAATACTGTAGTCATGATAAAATTGATTATACTCTTTCACCAGATCATATACATAATTAGCTATAATTGAAGGACTATAGTCATCGCCTGCTTGCTTCACTATTGCAGCAAAGTCAGCAACCATCTGAACTAATCCTTTTTCTTTCTCACTCAATGCAATCTTTTCAGAAAACACATCGGGAATAACAATACCTGTTTCAGCCGCTTTACGAAGTATAGACTGAATGCGGGCATACGTATATTGAATAAAAGGGCCGGTATTACCATTAAAGTCAATCGATTCTTTGGGGTTAAAGGTCATATTCTTGCGAGCATCAACCTTTAATATGAAATATTTCAAAGCCCCCAGCCCAACAATACGGGCAATATTATTAGCCTCTTCTTCCGTACATCCTTCCAATTTCCCAAGTTCAAGGGAAGTTTCTTTCGCTGTATTCACCATTTCCTCTATCAGATCGTCAGCATCGACAACCGTGCCCTCACGAGATTTCATTTTTCCTTCAGGTAGTTCTACCATACCATAAGAGAAATGAACTAATCCTTTTCCCCACTCGAAGCCCAATTTATCAAGCAAAATAGACAGCACTTGAAAATGATAGTTCTGTTCATTTCCAACCACATAAATCATCTTATTTATGGGGTAATCAGCAAAACGAATCTTAGCAGTACCAATATCTTGAGTCATATACACAGAAGTACCATCAGCCCGGAGCAAGAGTTTATGATCAAGCCCTTCAGAAGTTAAGTCAGCCCAGACTGAGCCATCTTCTTTTCTATAAAAAGAACCTTTTCCCAAACCTTCCAGAACTTTCTCTTTTCCTTCCAAATACGTCTTCGATTCGTAATATATCTTATCAAAAGTAATACCCATCTTACGATAGCTCTCATCAAACCCGGCATAAACCCAATCATTCATCATAGACCATAAAGCACGAACTTCTGAATCACCAGACTCCCATTTTAAAAGCATCTCACGAGCTTCATTCATCAATGGAGAAGCTGCTTCCGCCTCTTCTTTGCTCATGCCTTGTGCCATCAGCTGAGCTATTTCCGCTTTATAGTGCTTATCAAACAAGACATAATAATCGCCCACCAAATGATCTCCCTTTTTCCCGGAAGACTCCGGTGTCTCTCCATTACCGTATTTAGCCCAAGCCAACATTGACTTGCAAATATGTATTCCGCGGTCGTTTACAATGTTAGTCTTAACAACTTTATTACCATTGGCCTTCACTATATTAGCTAAAGCATTACCCAGAAGGTTATTGCGCACATGCCCTAAGTGAAGTGGTTTATTGGTGTTAGGAGATGAATACTCAATCATTACTAAAGGAGAGTTCTCATTAGCATTTACAAAACCATACTCTTTATCGGCATGAATTGAATTAAGCAATTCAATCCATTCGGCTGATTCAATAGTTAGATTTAAGAACCCTTTAATGACATTGAAAGACTCTACAGCCGGTTCATTCACTTTTAAGTATTCTCCTATCTCTTTAGCTGTTTGCTCAGGCCCTTTTTGAGATATTCTTAAAAAAGGGAATACTACTAAGGTGAGATGACCCTCAAATTCCTTCTTCGTTTTCTGCAATTGCACCTGCAAAACCGGAACATCTTTCCCATACAGTACTTTTAAACCGTTAATAACGGACAACACAAGTTTATTTTCTATATTCATATCCAAGTTATTTCTGCCGCAAAGATAAACAAAAAAAGGAGACGTAAATACGCCCCCTTTTCATTTTCTTTCGATACAACGCTTATTTGATAGCGTCTGATAATTCTGCACCAGCTTTAAATTTAGCTACTTTCTTCGCAGGAATAGCAATTGATGCTTTTGTTGACGGATTAATACCTGTTCTTGCACTTCTTTCGCTAACAGAGAATGTTCCGAAGCCAATTAATGAAACTTTGTCACCAGACTTCAAAGCCTTAGAAACAGTTGAAACGAAAGCATCAAGAGCTTTCTTGGAATCCGCTTTACTCAAGCCAGATTCAGCAGCAATAGCGCTAATAAGTTCAGCCTTATTCATAATACGTGAATGATTAATTAATATATATTACACAAAAGATAATCATAAAGACCTCACAAATATAGAGTAACAAATTAAATTATCAAATAAAAACATGAAAAAAACACGCAGATCACATAAAAAGAACAAATACAGCAGGCTATTTCTGCTTTAGAACAGAATTTATTCGTATTTTTGTGCCCATTCGCTATGTTTTAGCCATAAAAAGACTTATATTATATGATGCCTACAATAACAAAAAACCTGATAATAATCAATGTGCTGTTTTTTTTCGGAGGGATTGTTGCCAATAGCTACGGCATTGATTTAGCCGATTACTTGGGATTACACTTCTTCATGGCCGAAAACTTCAACGCAGTTCAACTGTTCTCATACATGTTTATGCATGGAGGCTTCACCCACCTTTTCTTTAATATGTTTGCAGTCTGGATGTTCGGACGCATTTTGGAACAAGTATGGGGCCCAAAGCGTTTCTTACTTTACTATATCTTATGTGGAGTCGGGGCTGGTATTATTCAGGAGGTAGTGCAACTCATTCAATATGAAACGCAACTATCTGCTTATGACAGTGTCAATACAGGTACGGCAATTATCCCGATGAGCGAATATTTGAATATGATGACAACCGTAGGTGCTTCAGGGGCAGTTTATGCTATTTTACTTGCTTTCGGAATGACATTTCCAAATCAGCAACTCTTTATCTTCCCCTTGCCCATTCCAATCAAAGCAAAATACTTTGTGATGGGATATGCACTAATAGAGTTATACTCAGGCTTTGCTAACAATCCCAACGACAATGTTGCACACTTTGCACATTTGGGAGGAATGATATTCGGATTTATCCTAATCACGTATTGGAAAAAAAAGAACAATGGCACACATCATTTCTGACATCAAAAAGGCATTCAGCAAGGGGAATATATTTATTCAGCTTATTTATATAAATAGTGCGGTATTCCTTATTGTTACACTACTTTCTGTTTTTCTAAAATTGTTTAACAGAAGCGCTGACGGCTTTTGGGAATTTCTGGCACTCCCAGCTTCCATTGCTCGTCTAGCCGGCCAGCCATGGTCTATAATCACGTACATGTTTATGCATGCCGGCTTCTTGCATATACTATTCAACATGCTTTGGCTCTATTGGTTCGGATCACTCTTTCTCTATTTTTTCTCGGCGAAGCATCTACGTGGCCTTTATGTATTGGGAGGTATTTGTGGTGGAGTCTTTTATATCCTCTCTTATAATGTCTTCCCCTATTTTGCCCCGTCCGTAGGCATTTCTACAATGGTCGGCGCATCAGCTTCTGTATTGGCTATTGTTGTGGCAACAGCTTACCGTGAACCGAATTATCGGATCCAATTACTCCTATTTGGTGCCATACGTTTAAAATATATCGCACTAATCGTTGTGTTAAGCGATCTGCTCTTTATTACTTCAGAGAATGCCGGCGGACATATTGCTCACTTGGGCGGAGCATTAGCCGGTTTATGTTTTGCCGCCGGCTTAAAGCGTGGCATCGATGCTACCTCATGGATCAACAAATTGTTAGACCTAATTTTAAGCTTATTCAGCAAAAAGACCTGGCAACGCAAGCCAAAAATGAAGGTACACTATAACCATGATCCAAGAGATTACGATTATAATGCAAAAAAGAAAGCGCAGTCGGACGAAGTAGATCGAATATTAGATAAACTCAAAAAGTCAGGATACGAAAGTCTTAGCACTGAAGAAAAGAAAAGCCTGTTTGATGCAAGTAAAAGATAAAAGATGAAACATTTTGGCAGAGTAGTCACCTACCTGATTCTGGCCGTTAACGCACTTTTTGTAGTATTATTGCTATTGACAGCCTACAGCCCGCATGTCCGCCCGGATGTACATCCGATACAATCATGCATAGGACTTCTATTTCCGGTGTTTCTCGTGATCAATAGTTGCTTTCTCCTCTTTTGGCTCATTGTTCAATACAAATTCACTTTACTACCTTTGCTTGGTTTTCTTTTTTGTTACCCACAAATAAGAACCTATATCCCTATTAACTTTCATACCGAAACCATTCCCGATAAGAGCTTCAAAATTTTGTCCTATAACGTGATGGCCTTCAACAATTTGAGCCTGGAAGACGGGAAGAATCCCATACTCGAGTACATCAAGAGCAGCAAGGCCGACATTGTATGTATGCAAGAGTATGCATCGACAACAGACAAAAGATACGTTACTCAAAAGAGGATTGATGAAACGCTAAAAGCATATCCGTATAAAGACATCCAAAACGTAGGAGTGAAAGGAAGTGCGAACAAAATAGCTTGTTATTCAAAATTCCCGATTCTTTCTTCAAAAGTATTAAAGTACGAAAGTGCATACAACGGATCGGCTGCCTACGAGTTGAAGATTGACAATGATACAGTTACCCTGATCAACAATCACTTAGAATCTAACAAATTAACAAAGCGAGACAAAGTGATATACGAGGACATGCTAAAAGCGCCGGGAGCTGAAAAAGGA
>DBTL01000071.1 GCA_002307035.1 Bacteroides sp. UBA1317 | reverse complement strand
TGGCAAGGGAAGGTTCTTTTATAGAATTGCGGTCTGTTTAATTTTATTTTCCACAAATGTGTTAATAATATCCTGATATACCAGATTGAGAATTTCTATTTATAGTCTAACTCAAGCAGATCATATCGCATAATTTTCTGTGAAGCATTACTTCCCAGATCAATACTGGTTTCCAATTCAATATAACCACTCATGTCCATCAAATAACGTTTTTGAGCTTTTAGAAAATCTTTTCGGCTTGTTTTTTCAAACCTGTTGCTACCTACATACGTATTACTGAACACAATTGGCTCTCCTTCAACTTTTTGCAATCCGATAATCATGAAATGATATTGTATCCCTTGATCATAGGCTTCCATGATTAGTCCCGGTAAACCACCTAATTTCCAAGGGCCATCGCTGACAGGGATATCCGATGCAAACCATACTGTCCACTGCCTACCTCTAAAATTGCACTTTGCCTTTTGACAAGGATAGCCCAAAATGTTTTTTATGCTATCCTGAATCTGCCAATCTTGTGCATTCAATTCATCCTCGTAAACATAATCTTGCAACGAAAGCCCATCCGTTACAGTCATTTTTCCTTCTGGATAGTTTTTATATACATATGTTTTCATTCGTTTATGTGGATAGTCATTGGAGTTTATTACTTTTTTTGAAAAGGCATAATTTAAATGCTCTTTCATTATTTCGGAGCTATTGGGTAGTGCATAGATTGAATCCACCTGATTACTGAAATAGCTATAGCATTTAGATATGTTTTCTCCTACTTGGAGAAGTAATAAATCATCTTGCATTTTATGTGTCAATGTATCCTTTGCATATAAGAACTTGTATTGACATTCCAAATATGTTTTGCCAATAGTTTGTTGTCCATATGTATTGCTTAATTTTAGTAAAAAGACTATAATGAAAAGATAATACTTCATATTCTTATTAAAAAACAGGTGCCCATTTAGATATACTTAAAGGGCACCTGGAATATTATTTATCTGCAATGCTTATTGTATCCATAACGAGCACCTTCCATTGCACCTTCGTCCAAGTCGTTATTCATTACAATCTCAATCAGAGTTTTACAATACTCCTCTGCTGAAACTCCGCCTTTGATTTCATTCATCTCTTGTAAATCTAATATTTCTAACATAATAGTAAATTTTAAATTCCTTCTGCCAATGCAGAAAGAAGGTTAATAAAATGATGTTTTTTTCGTTTGGTTTCATATAGCCCGACAGCTACATCACCTTACTAGCAATCTTTCTCGTTTTCAGGCGACTTCCGGCAATAAAGAATTCTAAGCCCGTTAGAAGTTGAAATTACCGTGATTTTTACTATCTTTGCGTTGCCTTTTCTTGTTCATTTTAGTGATACATCCTGTTGATTGGCCTCATCGGTAAAATCGCTTTCTTGGCAAGGGAAGGTTCTTTTATAGAATCGCAGTCTGTTTATACCGCATATGTTATTGCAAACATATATGTAAATACAAACTCGTTTACTCTATGCATGGATTGGCTGTTTGTAAAACGTTTAAGTACGATAACAAATGATGCTTCTTACTTAGACTTGGAAATCACCATGAACTGTAATGCTGTAAATAAAACTAATAGTATAGTTCCCACTAACTAAAGATGATAAATCAATATTGGTTTGATTATTCGCAGATGTATCAACAATGTCCTGATATACAACAGCGCCTGAAGCATCACTAATGGTTATACACACAGTCCCTATATTAACCAAAAACAAAGCTTCCAGTTCTGTTTCATCTTGATACAAACTGATTGGTAGACTGACAGGGGATCTTGTTGAAGGAACAGATTCAGATCCTTTTTTCAAATCAATTTTTTTTGAGGAATTACTAATTACTCTAGAAGCTTCACAAATTGAACTAAAGCAGAATAAAGATAAAAATAATGTTAGAATTAGCTTTTTCATATAGATACAAATTTTAGTAACGATACAAAGCTAAATGTAAATTATGAGAGAAACAATAGGCAAAAGGGTGGATATAGCTTTTAATTTTGGACATTTATGGTAAATGGCCTATAGTAAGCAGTTTGAAGTAAATGATGCATAGGTGGAATATAGCTTTTTATAGGATAGAAAGATGTTTTCTCTTTAAAAAGAATGAGATATATTGTCTATGAAGTTAGGAATATTTCCCATAGGAGGAATTCCCAACTTCTTACGAATGGACGAACGCTTCATTTGAATTGTGTTAACGCTCAATCCCATGATAATAGAAATTTCCATGCTGTTGAATTTGGCATAGGTAAGGCAACAAATACGAAATTCATCTTCATTCAAATCAGAGAATTTATCTCTTAGACGTTCAAAAAAACCATTGTGTAGATCATTCATCACTTCATATAACCGATCCCAATTGAGAGAATCTTGTCCATAAACGATTTCGTTGAATTTGCGAACAAGTTGCTTGCTTCGATTGCTGTCGTCTTGTTGCTTACTGTAGTTCTCCAGAGAAGCTGTTTTTTTTAATATGTCGAACTGATGTAATAATACATTTCGAAAAGTAGTTTCTTTCGCATTGAAACTTTTGGCCATGTTGATAAGGTGATCTATTTTTTGTTCGGCTTCCAGTTCATGTCTCTTGCTCTGGGTGTATTTTCGGTAATAGAAGAAGGTTCCTATTAGAAGGGCGATCATTCCAAGAGAAGAATAAAATAGTGTTTTTTGTTTTTCTAGAGCAAGGGAGACATTCTCATTCTTCAATTGCTCGAATTGATATTTTTTCTGTATGTCTATGAGAGCACTATTCTCGTTTCCGTCAATTATAGATGCGACGTAATCCGTATATTTTTTATGATTATCTAATGCTCCTTTATAATTTAGTTCACTTTCATCAATCTCTGATAAAGTTTTATAAATACCCGCCATCACATAATTATCGGTCGTATCTTTCAATGATTTTATTGATTGTTGTATAAACCACTTTGCGGAATCCGATTTATTCTCAATATTATAAAATTGGGCTAGCCTTAAATAAATAGTTGATTGATCATTTCCTTTAGCATAAGGTAAAGCGCCGAGCATATACTTTTTAGCCAAGTTATAATTCTTTCGTTCCCGATATAGGAGACTTATATTCTGCTTAGCGTTTGATATCAGTATACTATCCTTGAGGTCATCAGCCATTTTCAATGCTATCATCTCATACTGAAAAGCGCTATCAATTTGTTCTTCAGCTAAAAAACTTGCTCCTATCGATAAATAGACTATTGCTTCATTCTTAACATTGTTCGCTTTATGAAAATAAACTGCGGCTTTATGGAATCGGGGTATTGCCTCACTATCCAAGAATTGATTTGATAAGACATAGCCCATTCCACTTTGAATAAGTCCTTTCAAATTTGTGTTTTCGATGCTTGAGGCATACTTTTCTGCTTCTAAATAATGGAACAAAGCACGTTCATAGCGTTTTTGTTCTGTACTAACACGACCGCAATAGTATGCTGCCATTGCTGCATTAGGGAAGTTCTTTTTCTTGAAGTAGTAATTTTTCACACCCCAGATAGCTGTGTCTGAAGTTATATCTTTGTAACTTTTATCTTTAGCCTGTAATAGAAGCAACATAAATCTATTGTATTGACTTTTACTAAGGTTGGCAGGGTAAACGAGAGAGTCGAGCAGAGTCAAAGCACTATCGGGACGCTGTTCTATAATATTCGCCACATAATCCATTGTCTTATCAACCTTGGAGCCGGAGTGTGTGCACGAAAAGAATATCGTAGTTACTGAAATAATACCAATTAGTATTAGTGCTTTATATCTCTGCATAATGGTGACGTTTTGAAAATAGATATGCAAATATAGTATTTTATCGTAAGTCTTTTACGATGAAATGACAAATAATGAAGAGGAAAGAATATAGAAGAAAAGGAGAATTTGTCTTTTTTCTTCTATCAAACAATTAAAGTCTACCTCTTTTAGGGTTAACTAGAAAAGTGGTCAACTCAATTTGGGAATAAGGCTAAAGAGAGGAAACTAGTTTTAGGTATAGTGTTTTTCATAGTCAACCTTTTTAGTAACAACGGATGTAAACTGACAACCTTTTTAGGAAACAACAATAGTATATGACAACTTATTTAGTAACAAGCCTCTAATAGTAACAACCATTTTCAGTATAAGTCAGTATAAGTCAACCATTTCCAGGGAAATACAGTTTCATTAGTTTTATACGCTATAAAACTTTTGTTTTCATACTAGGAAACCAATCGTTTCAACGTATTAAACTTTTTGTTTCAACGTAAGAAAACTTTGGTTTCATTACTAGAAACAAATAGTGAAAAAGGGTTTAGTAGACCGTGTTCTGCGGGTCAAAATTGCACCAAGTGTTTGTCCATGCGGGTAAGGAAGGGGTTTCCGAGTCGAGGAACACTACATTCTCTTGCCGGGTTGGCGTGCCTGTTATCGTTGCGGGATAGCCGCTGATGGTGGAGTTTAGGAAGTTGACGGCTGTATTGCTTCCTAGCGAAATGGCTGCGCCGTAAAGGCCAAGGAGACTTTCGTTATCGGGACGTAGATCATTTCCATTGATATATTGGGTGGTGTTCTCAAAGAATGAATCTACTGAATAAGGACCGTAGAGGGTAACGTTGTTGAAGGTAGGAGCGGTATTGGGTTGTGCGTTGCTGTTGCTTGAGTTGTTGTCACATTCAAAACCATGGGAGATAGAACTATCAGCAATACGAGAATTGCGGTAACCCAATAAATAATTGCATGTGCCACGATATCCGTTATCGGCATCGAAATCATCATCCCAGCAATGATAAGCGACTAAGTAATCGCAGTTGACTGTTCCACCGAACCATTCAAAGGCATCATCGTTGGAGTACGACACTTGCAGATGATCTACTTGTGTGCCGCTACCCACAGAGCCGAAAGTCACGCCATTTATTTCTTGATTCTTCTTAAAAGGATATCCGGCAAACTCTACGCGCACATAGCTGATGACGCCTGAATTATCAGCATCGTTGCTACCTCCGTGTAGCGTGCGTGGTCCGCCTTCTACTTGCATGATGTCACTGTTGTTTGTGGCTTTACCGCAGATGATGAGTCCGCCCCAGTCACCGGGTTTGCGTTCTCCGACTTCCTTCTCAGAAGTGAAGACAATGGGCTGGGTGGCAGTACCTTCGGCAAATAGTTTGCCTCCCGGTTCCACTATTAAAGCGGCCATCGTTTCATGATCACCTTTGATGACGGTGCCGGGTTCGATGGTAAGCGTAGCCCCATCAGTAATGTAACACCAGCCTTTCATCAGGTAGACCCCTTTTTTCAGAGTTTGGTTGTTGGTGATAATGAATTCCTGCTCACCGTTGCCAATGACGTTGTTGCCAAAAACGATGTTATTATCCGTGTCATCACTGCTAGGATCCGAACAACTCATCGTAATGAAACAGAAGAGAAAGAGGTATGTGATGGCAGTTCTATTTATATTCATTGGGCTATCGTTAAGAGAATCAATTAACTTTGCTGTTTTTAAGAGATGAACGTGCTTACTCTTAGCATATGGAACAAATGTAGTGCTGTTTTTGATTCCTTTCTTGAAAATTATTTTCTTTTTTATATAAGAGAAACGCCTTCATTACCAAAAAACCATGTAATAGATGGAGCTTAGGTAAGAAGGCGTTCTTTTTTAGTATCTTGCTCTCAGAATCGCTTCCGATTAATAAGTTGTATTTTCAGGATCAAAATTTGTCCATCCTGTCATCCAGCTATCGCTTGTACCACTAAAAGCACCAATGTATGTTGTAGTGGTGAAACTACTAAGCGAACTGTCGGTAAAAGAAGCTACACCTAATAAAGGGCTTGCTGAAGTTGGCATGTAGTTCTGTCCTAGAGTTGTAGTGCTACCAGTAAGCTTTAAGTCATCTTCGCTAGAGTAGACTCTATTGCCTGTTTGAGATTTGAAGAAAGTAGAAGAATAAGATTCTTGAGTGTTATCGTAAGTAATAGTCCCATCAGTATATGTACCTAATTCATCTACATAGTGCTTATTTGCATCACTGCCTAAGATGGTCATACCTGCAAAATAGGTGTTTTGTACTTTGATTGTGCCATTCTTAGCTGATGTAACTGAATTTCCTTTTTCACCATCGATGATGATGCCAATAGGATAACCTACAGCTACTGAGTTAAAGCAATTTAGATTGCTGCTACGGCGGATTTGCATGGCAGATTGAAACTTTCCAAGTCCAGATCCGTTATTGGGATAAATGTCTCCACCGGTTATATAAGTAGTTGTATTTTCAAAACTGCTGTTAATACTAGTCGCCGGACCAATAAAAGTTATATTGCTGAATATTGCTTTTGTAAGAGGAGTAGCTGTTGAATTTCCATCGGCACAGTTATCAGATTCAAATCCGTTAGATTGTGAAGCATCAGCGATTCGAGGATCACGAACACTTAAGCCAAATTGTACGTGTCCTGAGAAACCATTATCTGTATCAAATTCATCATCCCAACCTTTAAAGGCGATGAGGTATTTACAATTTACTGTTCCACCAAACCATTCGTAAGAGTCGTCATTAGAATAAGATACTTGAACGTGGTCTATCTGAGTGCCACTACCTACTGAACCGAGTGTGATGCCATTAATTTCTTTGTCTGTAGCGAAAGGATATCCTGCAAACTCTACACGTACGTAGCTAATGATACCAGAGTTATCTGTTGCATCAGTACCTCCATGGTGTGTTCTTGGGCCACCTTCTATTTGCATATCGTTGCTTTGATTATTTGGAGCTTTGCCACAAATAATCAATCCCCCCCAGTCTCCTGGTTTACGTGAACCTGCTTCTTGTGCAGATGTGAATACGATTGGATTATTTGCGTTTCCTTGTGCAATTAATTTTCCTCCTCGTTCTACAATTAGTGCTGCTTTAGTTAGTTTGTCACCTTTAATAATCGTTCCAGGCTCAATAGTCAGTGTAGCACCTGATGATACGTAGACCCAGCCTTTTAGAGAATAAGTTCCTTTCGAGATTGTCTTGTTACCAGTAAATACAAATTCACTATCTCCGTTACCTATTTGGGTACCATTGTTGAATAGGATACCTTCGCTAGTGGCTAAACCCGTGTTGTCACCTGATGTAGGGTATGTTACTGTTGGATCCTCTGTATTGGTATTGTTGTCATCGCAACCACTAAGGATGCTTGCCATGGTTACTACTGCCAATAAACAGTTTGTTAGTCTAAAAATTTTCTTTTTCATAATTATTTAATTTTGATGGAATAGTTTTCTTTTTTAAAAATTATAGCTTAAGTTTAATCCGAAGTTACGTCCGGGTTTATATTGTTTTGTGATCTCTTGATGCTCTGTTTTAGTACCGTCTTCTTCTGTTACTTTGGCAAATTGTTTGAAATATACTTTTTCGGCCAATAGATCACGTATATTTGCTTTAATCTCCCATTTACCTATTTTCTTTCCTAAGGATAAGTCGAGACTGTTGTGAGGCATTTCATACGAATTTGGGATGTTGTTTGTGTTTTCACTTCCTGTTGTTCCTACGCTGCGACCTACACCAATAATACGTTTTCCTATTCGGTTATAGAGTATTGCTGCATTTAATTTTGTTTTTGGGCTTTGATAAAAAATACCGGCATTAATTAGATAAGGTGATTGCCCTTGCATAGGTCTGTTTTCTTCTTTGCTTCCTGACTCAAAAAGCACTTTACTCTGGATGAGAGAGCCATTAAAAGTGAAGCTGAAGTTCTTTAGGTTTATGAAATCCAGATTTTTGCGAATGTCTACTTCTACACCGTAATTGTTAGCTGCTTTGGCATTTTTATAAGAGTATGTCAGGTCCGTACCTCCATTAACAGTGTAAGTCCACTCTATCGGGTTGTTGAAACGTTTATAGAAGAGTGCTACTGAAATTTGTTCACCTGGAGTAGGATAGAACTCATAACGGAAGTCTATATTGTGTATGTATGCAGGTGCTAATTCAGGATTTCCTTCTACCGGACTAACCAGTTCAAAATCGTAATATACGGAATTGGATACTTCACGGAACTCAGGACGATTTATTGATTTACCGTATGCCAGACGTAATTGTTGTTTGGACGTTAGTTTATAGTTGGCGTTTACAGATGGAAAAATATCATTGCTCTTATAGAATGTGCTATGGTGGCTCACCTCGTAAGAGCGTGTATTGCTAATTAATTCCATTTTATTGTTTTCGTATCTAACTCCTGTGTAAACGCTAAGAGCGCCTAATGGCAGATTTACTCCAAAGTACCCAGCTCCAAGCGTATTGTTTCCACTATAATTATTAGTCATGTCTACATCTTCAAATAGGTGAAGCTTGTCTGCTCCATAGTTATCGGGTACTAAAAGTTCATTTACTATATCCATGTAGCGGAATCCTGATGGAAGGGTATTATTCTGATCCCAGTTATAATAGAATCTACGGGTGACATAATCCCTTGTGCGATATTCAGCATATGCGCCCGCTTTTATGGTAGGAGTGAGGTTTCCAATATTGAAATCTTTTTGATAATTGATGTTGCCAGAGAAGATATGTTCAGTTAACTTATAGAACTCACGGCTAATATCCGAGCCACTACTCAGACCAATGTTCCCTTGCTCTAATTCGTCGTTAAGTAGTATGCGTCTACGGTCGGGTAAATTGCGGTTGGCATAAGCGTAACCTGCACTCCAATCTAATTTGCTATGATCATACGTGTGCTTTCCTGTGAATTGACCATTGTAAGTAGTACGGCTTGAATAGTAATATTCCATGCTCTTTACATTGTTACTTTGCGCATCAATGCCTACGCGGTTCGTATAGCGATCTTTCCCCAGTTGATTAAAAATATTCTTGAATTCGTAATGGCTGTGTGTGTTTTTGGGAATAAAGGTTAGATTGACCATTGCCCCGATACGTACATCATGATTATATTGATTATCTGTGCTTTTACGCAAGTATACAGAATGATCATTGGTCACATCGTAACTTCCGAACAGAGAGTTCTCCATGTCTGTAAAGGTTTTGTAGGTATTGCTATAGTTTGCAGCAGCTAATAAACCAACTTGTTGTCCTTTGGTAGTATCCCATTTATGGTTATATGAAATGTTGAATTTCATATCGCTCATCGGCTTCTTTGTCTTTACAGTCCAATTGTTATTCAATTTGTTGCTTGTCAAATCAATTGCTGTTCCATCGAATGTATTCATTACGGTGTTAATGCCATTGTGTAGAGGTCTTAAACTATTATCAAATCCAAGAAAGTCTGTTTTACTTCCTTTGTTATAAAGAAAGTTTTTAAAATGGGTTTGGTCGTTAACGCTACTACCTAAAGAGATGTTGAATGAATTTTCTGAAGGCATATCTTTGGTATTGATAAGAATGAATCCTCCTGTAAAATCAGCGGGATATTCAGGAGCGGGTGATTTGACAATAACCATATTATCCAACTGAGAACTTGGTATAATATCGAAAGAGAAAGCTCTTGAATCGGCTTCTGAGCTAGGCACGGCACTATTATTAATCCATACGTTATTATATCGTTGAGAAAGTCCTCGAACCATCACAAATTTTTCGTCTATAATAGAAATACCCGGGATGCGTTTAATCACTTCCGAGGCATCTTTATCTTGTGTTCTACTTATCTGTTGGGCCGAAACGCCTGATTGTACAACCAAACTTCTTTTTTGATCGCTCATTAGAGCCAATTCTGTACTTTTTTTTACTTGCGCCACCACTGTAACATCGCCAAGTACCTGACTTTCGGACTCCATTTCAATATCAAGTATGATGGGTGTATTACCAGATACTTTCACACTTTTTACTTCGATGGTTTTGTACGATACATACTTAATTTGAATGGTGTATGTTCCATTTTTTAATCCACTGAGGTTATAGTTACCGTCTAAATCGGCTATTACCCCAATGCTAGTACCGAGAACTTGTACAGTTGCTCCGGTGAGCGGCTCTTTAGAGCTTTTGTCTCTGATAATTCCTTTAATGTTGTTGGCTACTGCTACTGCCGAGAAAAGGGCGAGTAGCACAATGATTGATAAAATTCTTTTTGATACTTTTTTCATGCTCATCTAAAATGCGTTTCTTTTTCGTTGCAAAGATGAGGGGATGAGATTACATTGTTAAGTCAACCTTTATACATTTAATTGACGTATATATTACAATCGCATGTCGTCTCTGGATGCGCCAAAATTCGGGGAAATATGAAAGCCCCTGCAGAAAGGATGTTGTGACATTCTTCCGCAGAGGCTCTCATGTTTCAATAGGATTTCAACTCTGTTTATTCTTTCATTCTATTCATCGTTTCTTGTAGCTTCAAAACATTATGCACTTTACGTACTTCCGGTTTACTGATGGTAAAGAATGCAGATTGACGAATATCGTTTGAGGAGGCACCTAGTAGTACTTTATAGTGCCCGGCATCCGTTATCCAGGCAGATTGTGCCTCATTGAAAGAGGCCAGATCTTCACTCTTAACCTCCATCACGAGGACTTCTGAAGCTCCAGGTTTCAGCAATTGAGTCTTGGCGAACCCTTTTAGTTCGCAGATCGGCTTCTTTACTTCTCCTGCGGGAGCCGTTATATAAAGTTCTGCAACTTCTTTGCCGGCTATCTTTCCTGTATTTGTTACTTTAACAGAGACTTTAATGCTGCCTGCCGCTGTCTTCACTTTAGCATCACTATATTGGAAGGTGGTGTAAGAAAGGCCATATCCAAAGGGGTAAGATACTTCTTTGTTATAGGTTTTGAAGTAGCGATAGCCAACCCAAATATCTTCTTCGTAATTGGTCCAGCCAATGTCTTTCTTGTTGAGTAAGGTGGCATTTTGTTCATCGTCCCAGTTTGAAACAAAGCCAGCGGGGAAGTTGCGCGAAGAGGGATGGTCGGTATAATCCATAGGGAAGGTCATGGGGAGTTTGCCCGAAGGGTTGCTTGTTCCTTTCAACGCATCGGCAACACTATTTCCGGCTTCTTGTCCTGCTTGCCAAGCCAATAGGATGGCATCGGGGAGGTGCTTCCAAGAAGTTGTTTCAATGACTCCTCCAATATTGAGAATGACTACGACCTTTTTTCCTTGTGCGTGAAACTCGCGGGTAACATTGGTAAGCAAGTCGCGCTCGGTCTGACTTAGTTCGAAGTTATCTTTGATACCTCGGTCGTTACCTTCTCCCGAATTGCGTCCAATTGTAATGATAGCAATATTCGAATCTTTTGCTCGCGATTTGATGAAAGCGTTGTCTATTTCAGGTTCTCTGGGACGAAGCGGACCAAGATACCAGCCCCGTTCGATATTAATTTCCTCCAGTTGTTCCTTCTCGTAAGCCAAGAATTTCTCATAGACGTTCTTCGTTTTTTCTTGGATGCCAAAGCCTGCATTCTCCAATCCTTGTTGCAAATCGATCACATATGCCTTGTTCACATCACCGGAGCCTGTTCCTCCTGCAATGAAGGAGTAAGAAGTGACGCCGAAGAGGGCAATGTTTTTTAAGTCAGCTTGTAAAGGAAGGGTCTCATTATCATTCTTTAGCAAGACCATACCCTCGGCAGCCG
>DBTL01000130.1 GCA_002307035.1 Bacteroides sp. UBA1317 | reverse complement strand
ACCTCATACAGCTTCATAACCGACATCAATACAAATTCAGAAATAGATTAAACGGCAATGCGTATATATGATGCATCCTTTTTCAAACGACTGCCGTTACATTCAGGGCAAATCGTCTTGCCCCGATAACGAGCCAACATTACTCTGTATTGTATTTTGTATTGGTTCTCTTGCAGCATGCGAAAGAAATCATTAATACCCTGGAAGTATTTATTGCCTTCCCATAGCACTCTGCGTTGTTCGTCGGTCAGTTCATAGTATGGAGTGAATATAGGGAAATCGAATTTGTCGGCGTTGTGTATAAGATCGTCTTTCCATTCACCTATCTTCTCACCACGCCAGCATACTATAGCTCCATCATATATCGACAAAGAGCGGTTAGGAATTACAAGATGTTCGTCGATACCAATTACTTTTCCGAAGCCTTCACATTCGGGACAAGCACCTACAGGGGAGTTGAATGAAAACATCTGGTCGGTCGGTTCTTCAAACACGATACCGTCTGCTTCGAACTTAGTGCTAAATGTGTGCAACTTTGTATTGCCATCCGCCAAATAGAAACGCAGGATACAGAAGCCATCTCCTTCGTACATCGCTGTTTCGGCAGAGTCGGTGAGGCGGCTCATGGCATCTTTGCTGTTACCTACCACCATGCGGTCTACCAATAAATAGACATCATCACCTTTCTTCGGTACGTATTCATCAATACGTACGGTTTCGCCATTTACTTCAATGCGATTGAAACCCTGTTTGAGGTCTATTTCTAGTTGTTCTTGCAGTGTCCGGCCTTCTCGTAACAAGATACGGGTGAGTATTGTATATCTGGTTCCTTCCGGATAAGAAAGCATACAGTTCACGATATCTTCCGTGCTATGTTTCTTTACTTCACGTCCGCTTACCGGGCTGAAAGTCTTTCCCACACGTGCATAGAGTAAACGGAGGTATTCATAGATTTCAGTGCTTGTGCCTACGGTAGAGCGTGGGTTACGGCTATTTACTTTTTGTTCGATGGCAATAGCGGGTGGTATACCTTTAATGAAATCACATTCCGGTTTGCTCATTCTTCCTAAAAATTGGCGGGCATATGAGGAAAGACTTTCTACATAGCGACGCTGACCTTCGGCGTAGAGTGTATCGAAAGCCAGGGATGATTTTCCCGAACCAGAAAGTCCGGTGATAACGATCAGTTTGTTACGAGGAATGTTCACATCAATGTTTTTCAGGTTATTTACCCGTGCCCCTTTGATGCTGATATACTTGCTGTCTGACATAATGCTAATGTACTAATGTGAGTAACTGAACCTATACCTGCCTTTTGGTCCCGATATATTGGTTGCGAATGTGCAAAGTTAATGAATTATCTCTTATCTTTGCTCCGCATTTATAATAAACAATGGCAATATGAAACTAAGAAATTTCCTTTTCCTCTTGGCGGCCTTGTCTTTTTCATTGACAATACAGGCACAAAGATACCCCAAACGTGAATTCAGAGCTGCATGGATACAGACAGTGAACGGACAGTTCCGTGGCATGCCAACAGAAAAAGTAAAGCAAACACTAATCGATCAACTCAATTCCCTTCAGGGAGCCGGCATTAATGCAATCATATTTCAGGTGCGTCCCGAGGCTGATGCACTCTATGCTTCAAAATTGGAACCATGGAGCCGTTTCCTCACGGGTGTGCAGGGAGAAGCTCCAAATCCTTATTGGGATCCGATGGAGTTTATGATTGAAGAGTGCCACAAGCGGGGAATGGAATTTCATGCATGGATTAATCCTTATCGGGTGAAGACGACCTTGAAAAGTCAATTGGCTCCCGAACATGTTTATAATATTCATCCCGAATGGTTTGTGAAATACGGTGATCAACTCTTTTTTGACCCTGCTTTACCCGAAAGTCGCAGACATATCTGCATGGTGATAACCGACATTGTGACTCGTTATGATGTAGATGCCATTCACATGGATGATTACTTCTATCCTTATCCTATCAAGGGACAAGATTTCCCTGACGATGAAAGCTTTGCCCGTTATGGTGGTGGCTTTGATAATAAAGCTGACTGGCGTCGCAGTAATGTGAACGTGCTGATAAAGAAAATACATGATACTGTTCGTGAACTGAAACCGTGGGTTAAGTTTGGAGTCAGTCCTTTTGGTGTTTATCGAAACCAGAGCAGCGACCCTTTAGGTAGCAAAACGCAAGCTTTGCAGAACTACGATGATTTGTATGCCGATGTGCTTTTGTGGGCACGTGAGGGTTGGATAGACTATAATATTCCTCAGTTGTATTGGGAAATAGGTCATCCTCGTGCCGACTATCAAACGTTGGTAGAGTGGTGGGCGCGTAACACACAAAACCGTCCTCTTTTCATCGGACAGTCTGTGATGAATACCGTCGAAAAAGCTGATCCTCAGAACCCGAATATCAATCAGTTGCCCCGCAAGATCGCTCTGCAACGTGCTTATCAAACGATTGGCGGCAGTTGTCAATGGCCCGCTAGTGCGGTGGTCGAAAATGCAGGTAACTATCGTGATGCCTTGATTCAGGAGTATCACAAATATCCTTCTCTTGTTCCTGTATTCGATTTTATGGACGATAAAGCGCCGGCAAAAGCGAGAAAGGTAAAAGCTGTGTGGACGGAAGATGGCTATATGTTATTTTGGACTGCACCGAAAGCGAAAACCGAAATGGATCGTGCTGTGCAGTATGTCATTTATCGATTCGCAAAAGGTGAGAAGGTGGATATTGAAGACCCTTCACATATTGTGACTATCACAAGAGAAGATTTCTATAAACTTCCTTATGACGGTGGAAAAACAAAGTACACGTATGTGGTTACAGCTCTCGACCGTTTGCATAACGAATCGAAGAGTGTTCGTAAGAAAATAAAGCTTTAATAGACGAGTAACCCTATCACTCCACAGAGTACTATAAGCAAGATAGGGTTTACTTTGAAATGCCAGCTTGCAATAAATGTGCCAACAAAGATCACAATGCTGATAATAAATGCGTAGAGATCTTCTGTTGGTGCACTAAAGTTTTCCGAAGTCATAAGTACAAGTACCGCTGAGGCTAGCAACCCGACAATGGCAGGGCGAAGACCCGTGAAAACAGCTTCAATAATAGGATGTTTCTGATATTTCAGAAAGAATTTGCTAATGGTAATCATCAATATAAAGGAAGGCAGAACAACTGCGAACGTTGCAACCAAAGAGCCCCAGAAACTTCCTGTTGCGGTAAATCCTACGTATGTGGCAGCATTGATGCCGATAGGTCCCGGCGTCATCTGGCTGATAGCCACAATGTCCGTGAATTCTTTTGCTGACATCCATTCATGATTGGTCACGACTTCGGACTGAATCAAAGAAAGCATTCCGTATCCTCCACCAAAGCCGAAAAGTCCGATTTTAAAGAAAGTGTAAAATAATTGTAAGTATAACATTACGAATGATTATTAGTACATGAATTTTATTCGCATTCCTTTTTATTCATTTTACCCCAAAGAAAACCTCCTACACCAGCGGCAATGATGATCCATACCGGAGAGAAATCGAGTAACCAGATGAGTAAAGCCGAAACAACAGGAATCCAAACATTATAGCGATTGATCTTAGCCATTTTGGCCATGTTGAATGTGGGTGAGGCAATGAGCGCCACTACAGCCGGACGTATACCTTTGAATATTCGTTCAACGATGAGGTTATCTTTGAAATTATGGAAGAACATGGCTATTGCCAGAATGATTATGAAAGAGGGCAACACCACCCCCAAAGTGGTAGCTAAACTTCCACGGATACCTCGCAGCTTGTAGCCTATAAAGATGGCGATGTTGATTGCCATTACTCCGGGAGCTGATTGCGCTATTGCCAGCAAATCAAGAAAGTCTTCTTTGCTGATCCAGTTTCGTTTCGTTACGATTTCATTTTCAATGAGGGGGATCATCGCATATCCTCCACCTATAGTAAAAAGCCCTATCTTAAAGAAAATGCTGAGAGCCGTAAGATAAATGTTCATGGTTCTTTTATTAATTCTGGTCTTCTCCTTTTGCGTATTTACTGGGACTTACTTTGAAATGTTTCTTAAATACTTCACGAAAATATTTAGGGTCACTGAATCCGGTCATTTCGGCTACTTCAGTGATGCTGTGTTGTTGCTCCTTTAACAATTGTGCAGCACGCTTCAAACGGATGAGGCGGGCGTAATCAGCCGGAGCTTGATCGGTCAGAGCTTTTATCTTGTTATAGAAACTGGTACGGCTCATGTTGAGTAATGTACAAAGCACATCTACATTGAATGATGGGTTCGCCATATTGTCCTCTACGTGTTTCTTTACACTATCTACAAATCGCCAGTCAATATCTGTGGAGCAATTGATGCATTCGTTTGGATTATTGAGTTCCAGATTGGCATATCTTCTGCGCAACAGTGCCCTGCTGGCTAATAAATTGGTGAGCGTAGCTTTTAATATATCAATGTTAAAAGGTTTTATTACATATTCGTCTGCACCGGTTCGTAATCCTTTCAAGATGCTTTTCTTGTCGTCTAAAGCGATTAGTAATACGATGGGGATGTGTGATGTTTCAATATCATTCTTGAGAGTAGTACACAACTCTTCTCCATCCATGCCGGAAGAGAGTACCATGTCAGAGATTATAAGATCGGGCTTGTATTCTTGAACGATCTCAAGTGCTTCTTTTCCGTTATTGGTTATATGTACAGTGTACTGTTCGGACAAGGATTGTTCGAGGTGGGAAGATAGCTCTTCGTCAGCCTCGATAATAAGAACTCGAAAATCGGTGGTAGCACGTTTTTCATTACTAATTTCTGTTGACGAGGCATTTTCATTTCCCAAATGGGTCAGCGTATGGTTTTTGTTATCTTCTCCCGTATTAATAAGGGTGTTTGCTAGACGAAGCATGGTTTCTACATTACGGATAGCTGTATTTAAATTGCTAGCTCCTTCGCTTGTTAATGCTTCTTTATCCAATATTTCTTCAAGAGGAGCCTTTATCAGACTAAGCGGCGTGAGCATATTGTGGGTGATATCGATAAATGACTGTAGTTTCTCGTCTGATTTTTTTCGAATTTTTCTTAATGTTATAATGCGGCTAGTGAGAAAAATCAAAAGTCCTGTTGTTACTCCAAGTAGTAGTAATTCGCCTATTGTGTAGTCGGATGATTTTCCACTAGCTATGTCGTGTGTTTGGGCGTTGCATAGCATAGCATAAAATGTGAGAAGGAGAGCTGAAATTCTTTTCATCGTAGTTGACTTCTCTAAAGTTGAGCAAAATTAGTTCTTATGCTTACAAAGTTAGAAAATAAATCCAAGAAATTAGCCAAGTGATCTAGAAACTTTACAATAAATAAACAATCCCTGACCATCCTTAAGAATAAGGAATGACCAGGGAGTTGTCGTAACAAACGAACAATTATTTCTTCTTCTTGTCAATCCATTTGCGGGCATTGACAAAGGCTTCTATCCATGGAGTGACTTGGTCGTTATCCAGACGCTCGCCTGGGTAGTAAGCGTTCTGCCAAGGGAATATGGCGCGTTCCAAGTGAGGCATCATTGCCAAATGTCTGCCGTCAACGCTTGCCAAAGCGGCTACTGAATAGTCGGAGCCGTTGGGATTACCAGGATATTCATCATAACTATACTTGGCTACCACGTTGTACTTATCTTCTTCATAAGGAAGGGAGAATTTTCCTTCTCCGTGTGCTACCCAGAGTCCAAGTTTGCTTCCGCTTAGCGAACCGAACATTACACTGCGATTGGCAGGAATGGTTACCCCGAGGAAAGCCGATTCAAACTTGTGCGATTCATTGTGAAGCATCTTTCCTTTCGTTTCGTGTTCCGGATTGATAAGTCCAAGCTCCATCATCAACTGGCAACCGTTGCAGATACCCAATGATAATGTATCTTCGCG
>DBTL01000032.1 GCA_002307035.1 Bacteroides sp. UBA1317 | reverse complement strand
GTCAATTATACTCCGGCGATTACATTATCTGGCGACTGATTGAAAAATTACTGCTTTTTCAGACAAATTAACTGTAAAATCAAGTCCGGTGTGATGGTCGAGATGGAACGATTGCTTAAAAACGGAGGCACTCAACAAGTATTAGTTTAGAAAACTGTTACAAGGCTTCCATATCCCTGGCAGTATAAAAAGAAGGATATTGGGGGTGAAAATTAAGTTGGTTTATAATACGCATTGTATCTATTACCATATCACATGGACCAGTACTTGGCCATCCTCCAGTAGGAGGTACCTGTTCTGGAAAACCATTAAGTCTAAGAAGTTCACCAATAGCAATGGGAGTATCATCAGCAACGTTATATACCCTGCTGTCGACATCTTGTGTAATAGCCGCAAGCATCAATGCTTGACTCACATCCTCATGATGTACTAGTGACATTTGAAGTGATGGATTCCATTTACTCATAATTGGCGAAAATTCTTCAATATGCGGGTCATGATCGCCATAAACGAAGGCAAATCTTAAAATACGTAAATCTAAGCCCATTTCACTATGGAGCTTAAGTAGAGCTTCTTCAGCAGCTACTTTTGTTTTTGGGTAGGGTAAAACTGGCTGAAGAACATCGCCTTCTCTACATGGGTTATTTCTACTGATACCTCCATATACCAAACTTGTACTACTAAAAACAAACCTTGTAACCCCAGCTTCAAGAGCTGCTTTTGCTAATATTACGCTGGCATCTATATTGGACACTCGTGCTATTTCTTCGCTGACACCACGAAACTGAGCAGCTAGATGCACCACGGCATCAACGCCTCGTATAGCTTCAGTGAGATTCTCATTATCCAAAAGATCACCAATCACAACGTCTACACCTTGTTCTTTCAAGGAAAGTGCCTTCTCAGCACTTCTTACAAGAATACGAACATTATACCCCCGCTTAAGTAAATAGGGTACGAACCGACTCCCAACCTTTCCTGTTGCTCCAGTTACAAATATCTTCATAAATAAATTCACTCCAATCCAAATTGTTTGTTTATAAGTTGTTTTATGTTACAATAGTAATTATATCAGTGTTAAAATGACAGAGCCACACTGTGGTTATCGTAGGATTGAGAGTAGTAGGATAGAGGTGGAGAACATATGAATAATATTGTGTCACAGAATTCACTGGGCGAATTTTTGCGTGCAAGTAGACAACGACTTACACCAGAACAGGTTGGGTTGCCCCCGCATGGGAGACGCCGTACACCAGGACTTCGCCGCGAAGAGGTGGCTGAACTCGCCAATATCGGTGTTTCTTGGTACACATCTATAGAACAAGGTAAAGATGTACATCCTTCCATTCAAGTATTGGAGAGTTTGGCTAAAGCTTTAAAATTATCCGATGACGAGCGACGATACCTTTTTTTGTTATCTAAGTCAGATGAAATGGAAGAATCAGAAGTTTATAAGGAATTAAGTATTGGATTAGAAAGAACTGTTTTTGCATTAGAACCTAATCCTGCATATGTAATAGATAAATACTGGGACCTGCTAATATGGAATCGTGCAGCGGAATTTATTTTTCGATTCCCTTCATATTCTGCGGGCATAAATCCAAAACTAAATTTTTTACATCAATTTTTAGCAGATCCCTTCAAAAAAGAAATCAACTCAGATTGGGAAGAAAAAGCTAAAATTATGATTGCCAGATTTAGGGCCGATTGTGCCAGGCACCCTCAAGATGCTAGGTTAAACGAAATGATTGAAAAGTTTAAAAAGGAAAGTGAATTATTCAGTTTATGGTGGCCTCGTTATGAAGTTAAAAATATTACTGATTGTCACAAACTATGGAATTACCCTCAAATTGGAAAATTGGAGTTTGAACATGTGAATTTGCAGGTTTCAAACTGTCCTGATTTGAAATTGATGATATATACTGCATCTCCTTCCACAGCAGAAAAACTTAAGAACAAAATACATTCATAATATAATATATTGCTCGCTCGATAATCGTAATGACGAGCCGCTTGTACGGCGGCTGATTGAAAAAGTCACCGTTTACGAGGACAAATTCACTATGAATTTCAAATCCGGAGTGACAGTGGATGCGGAAGGATAATTAATTAAATGAGCAAGGCACACTACGCTTTATAATGTACGAGTGCCTTGCTTATAGACTCCAAGGCCTTTGGATATTAGCGGTCCACATTCTATTCGTACATTAGAAAGAAATGTGAAAGTACAGTTTGCTGCTTTTGGCGTAAATACTGCTTGCAGATTGCCTGCAAACCATTGGTATTACTGGATTTCTCCAAGTCCTATAATTTCACTCCGACCACTACGAATATCCCTCGAGTGTTCATAACGACAAAAACAGGCTGACACATCGTCAGCCTGTTCAGATTGTAGACAAAGCGCCGCTTGGCTTTAAGCCCAGGCGGCGCTTTTGACGATTAATTCGGAGTAAGGAATTAATTTGAGGAAACAGTGGAACAAGGAAGCGGAATTTAGCCTGAATCTGGGGTCCCTCGACTT
>DBTL01000046.1:42049-47731 GCA_002307035.1 Bacteroides sp. UBA1317 | reverse complement strand
TAAATGTGGGAATGGGTTTATATGGCATTGGTATAGCCGCTGTGGGAATGCTTTCTACTTTAGGCATCACTCTGGCGACAGATGCTTATGGACCGATAGCTGATAATGAGGGTGGTAATGCGGAAATGGCCGGTTTGGGTGAGGAGGTGCGTAAGCGTACGGATGCCCTTGATTCATTAGGGAATACAACGGCAGCAACCGGAAAAGGATTTGCTATAGGTTCTGCTGCACTAACAGGGCTTGCACTACTTGCTTCGTATGTGGAAGAGATCCGTATCGGACTCACGCGGCTTGGCACTACACAGTTGGCTCTTCCTCATGGCGATTTTATTGATGTCTCAAAAGCTACGTTCCTTGATTTCATGAATTATTATGGCGTTACGCTGATGAATCCAAAAGTACTTTCCGGTATGTTTCTCGGTTCTATGATGGCATTCTTGTTCTGCGGTTTGACGATGAACGCGGTGGGGCGTGCAGCCGGAAAGATGGTAGATGAAGTTCGTCGGCAGTTTCGTGAGATAAAAGGCATTCTTACTGGCGAGGCAGAGCCTGATTATGAACGCTGCGTGGCTATATCTACAAAGGGTGCACAGCGAGAGATGATCTTACCTTCGTTACTTGCTATTCTCGCACCGATTCTTACCGGATTTATATTTGGTGTTCCTGGCGTACTGGGTTTGTTGGTTGGCGGATTGAGTAGCGGTTTTGTACTCGCCATCTTTATGGCCAATTCCGGTGGGGCATGGGACAATGCAAAGAAGTATGTAGAAGAAGGGAATTTGGGCGGTAAAGGTAGCGATGTTCATAAGGCTACTGTCGTTGGCGATACTGTTGGTGATCCGTTTAAAGATACTTCCGGCCCAAGCTTGAACATCTTGATTAAGCTGATGAGCATGGTCGCTATTGTGATGGCGGGACTTACTGTGGCTTGGAGCTTGCTCTAATAAAACGGCTTCTTCTAGTAGTGTTTCATGCAAGAAGAAGCCGATATTCTGCTGATTATTCTATACAAATAGACTGAAGTGAGCTCATTTTTGTCAAGAGCAGATTTATGGTTTATTAATGCTATAGAGCGGTTGAGTTAACAATAGGAGTGACTGACCATAACATTAGGAGAAAAATCGGTCTCATTAGGAGTTATTTCGATGACAAATAATGAAACGAGTGAAGAGAAACCGTCTTTTGAAGAAACACAACCGTGCAGTTGACCGAACACAACCGTCCTTTTAGGCAAACTAAACCGTTGTTTTGGTCGATTTTGACCAATCTTTGGTCCTAAATGTTGGGATGCAGACACATAAAAAGGGAGAAGCGCTAACTTCTCCCTTTTTATGTGGTTTCTTTTGAATATACTTTATGATTATGAACACAAAGATAATACATTAACGAGTCAAAGTCAAGTGTTTTGGCTGATAAATAATGGACGAAAGAGAGAAAAATGTATCTTTGCCATCAAAATACTCAGGGAATGTTATTACCTTATTTAAACGAAGATTTAATAGAGGCCGGTTGCGATGAAGCCGGACGCGGATGCTTGGCAGGAGCGGTATATGCTGCTGCTGTTATTCTTCCGAAAGACTTTAAGAATGAATTGCTGAATGACTCTAAACAATTGACAGAGAAACGACGCTATGCCTTGCGCGAAGAGATAGAAAAGGAAGCGTTGGCATGGGCCGTCGGAGTCGTTTTTCCACAGGAGATTGATAAGATTAATATTTTGAATGCTTCGTTCTTGGCTATGCATCGGGCCTTAGATCAATTAACTCTTTCTCCGCAACATCTGTTGATAGACGGGAATCGTTTCAAATGTTATAAAACCATTCCGCATACCACTGTGGTGAAGGGAGACGGCAAATATCTTTCGATAGCTGCCGCTTCTGTGCTTGCAAAGACTTATAGAGATGACTACATGAATAGCCTGCACGAAGAATTCCCTTACTATGATTGGGATCACAATAAGGGATATCCTACAAAGAAGCATCGTAATGCGATAGCATTGCATGGCCATTCGCCTTATCATAGGCTCACTTTTAACTTGCTGGGCGATAGCCAACTTCAATTGCCTTTCTGAGCAATGCCCCTTCTTAAAACCATTTAATCTTTCGGAAGATCACAAATGCCATGGCCGATAGTCCTACGGAAAGGAGCACGATGAGGGCAAAAGCATGTGGCACCTGATCGAGATGAATATCGACATTCATGCCATAGAAACTGGCAATCAGTGTAGGCACCATTAAAATGATGGAAATGCTTGTCATTCGTTTCATGATCGTATTCACGTTGTTCGAAATGATAGAAGCAAAGGCGTCCATTGTTCCGGTAAGAATGTCGCTGTATATGTTCACCGTGTTATATGCTTGTCTAAGTTCGGTGATTACGTCTTCCAACAACTCCTCATCCAAGTATTCCGGTTGCTGAAAGATGCTTTTTAGTCTTCCAATCATAACTTCGTTGCCACGGATGGAGGTGTTGAAGTAAACCAATGTCTTTTGCAACTTCATGAGCTGCAGTAGATCTTCATTGCGGATGCTCCGTTCCAACGCTTTTTCAGCGGCAGTTACGTCGTTGTTTATCTGTTTCAGATACTTCAGAAACCATACGGCCGAGGAGTAGATAAGGCGTAGAATCAAATCAAGCTTATTATTCACCTTAAGCCCTTTTCGGCGGGTGTAGTTGATGAAGTCGGGCATTATCTCGGTGCGGTGATAGCAGACAGAGATAATTATCTCGTTATTCGTGATAATCCCTATAGGTACAGTGGTGAAGGGCGTACCATTCTGTGTACTTTGCATGGGTATGCGTAGGATGGTGAGCAACCAGTTGTCCTCTGTCTCCGTACGTGGGCGCTCGTCTACGTCGGCAATATCGTTCAAAAAAGATTCAGGAACTTCCAGATCTTGGGTGAGGAATCTTAAATCATCGGCATCCGGACATTCTACGTTTATCCAGCAATTTGGTTGCCATTGCGGCTTTTCCACAAAGCCGGCTTCACAATAAAGATAAGTTCTCATTATTGTCTCCTTTCGTTAGTTATTCGATCAGAGACATTGAGATAGAATGACTCTGTTCGTTTTAGTTAATACTCTTACTGTACGGTCGCGGGTTTGAATCGTCCATGTTTCTATTATTGTTTTTTTAGTGTCGCAAAAGTAGATAAATCATTTGAAATGCAGCGCATTAACAGCCTTTTTTATAACTTTGCGCACGAAAAAAGTGAGCTATGCTTGTTTGATATGCATTTGTTAAGGAAGATATTTAAAAATTAATATAATCATGAGTAAAAAAGCCCTTTTAATGATTCTTGATGGCTGGGGAATCGGTAGTCACGGAAAAGCTGACGTAATCTTTAATACTCCCACTCCTTATTGGGATTATCTGGTAAAAACATATCCGAACTCTCAACTGCAGGCAAGTGGTGAGAATGTTGGTTTGCCCGACGGACAAATGGGAAATTCAGAAGTTGGTCACCTCAATATTGGTGCCGGACGCGTAGTTTATCAGGATTTGGTGAAAATCAATCTGGCCTGCCGTGAAAATACCATTATGCAGAATCCTGAGGTGGTTTCAGCTTTCTCTTATGCGAAAAATAACGGAAAGAGCATTCACTTTATGGGCTTGACTTCGGATGGTGGTGTGCACAGCTCACTCGATCACCTATATAAACTTTGCGATATTTCTAAAGAGTACGGCGTTGAAAATACTTTCATTCACTGCTTTATGGATGGTCGTGATACTGACCCGAAGAGCGGGAAAGGTTTTATCGAACAACTTGAAGCACATTGCCAGACTTCTGCCGGGAAGATAGCCTCCATCATTGGTCGCTATTATGCTATGGATCGCGACAAGCGTTGGGAACGTGTGAAGGAGGCTTATGATTTGTTGGTAAACGGAACAGGTAAGAAAGCTGATAACATGGTTCAGGCAATGCAGGAATCTTATGATGCAGGTGTGACAGACGAGTTCATCAAACCAATTGTAAATGCAGGAGTTGACGGAACGATCAAAGAAGGTGATGTGGTTATCTTCTTTAACTACCGTAATGACCGTGCCAAGGAACTTACCGCTGTGCTTACTCAGCAAGATATGCCTGAAGTCGGAATGAAAACGATTCCCGGTTTGCAATACTATTGCATGACTCCATACGATTCTTCATTCAAAGATGTACACATCTTGTTTGATAAAGATAATGTGGAAAATACGTTGGGTGAGTATTTGGCAAAGGAAAAAAAGTCTCAGTTGCACATTGCCGAAACAGAGAAATATGCTCACGTTACTTTCTTCTTTAATGGTGGCCGCGAAACTCCTTATGAAGGTGAAGACCGTATCTTGGTTGCTTCTCCCAAAGTGGCGACTTATGATTTGAAGCCTGAAATGAGTGCTTACGAGGTAAAGGATAAGCTGGTCGCTGCAATCAATGAAAACAAATATGACTTTATCGTAGTAAACTATGCGAATGGCGACATGGTAGGGCATACCGGTATCTACGAAGCCATCGAGAAGGCTGTTGCTGCTGTCGATAATTGCGTAAAAGAAACGATTGAAGCGGCAAAAGCTCAAGACTATGAAGCAATTATCATTGCTGATCATGGTAATGCCGACAATGCGGTAAATGAAGATGGGTCTCCTAATACGGCTCACTCGCTGAATCCTGTTCCTTGCATTTATGTAACGGAAAACAAAAACGCAGAGGTTGGTAATGGTCGTTTAGCGGATGTGGCTCCTACAATCTTGAAGATTATGGGTCTTGAAGCTCCGGAAGAGATGACCGGCAAAATCTTGATTAAATAAAAAATCCTCTGAGGTAGATTGTTTATACTCGGGATAGAATTTGAATGAGTATCTAAGAGAGGGATATTCCGCTCTTGATTATAATATGAAACAAAGGCGGAAGACGACAAGAGTCTTCCGCCTTTTTACCCTAAAGAAATATGATTCAGATAGATAATGTTGTTGTAACACTTGATGTTCTTCGTGAAAAATTTCTGTGCAACCTTGATGTTTGTAAAGGTGAATGTTGTGTAGAAGGCGATGCCGGGGCTCCACTTGAAAAGGAGGAGGTTGCGGAGTTGGAAAAAGTTCTCCCTATTATTTGGGATGACCTCTCACCTGAAGCGCGCGTAGTGATTGATAAGCAAGGAGTGTGTTACAAGGATGAGGATGGTGATTTAGTCACTTCTATAGTGAATGGGAAAGATTGTGTATTTACATGCTATGATGAAAAAGGTTGTTGCTACTGTTCCATTGAAAAAGCCTATCGTGCCGGTAAAGTGGATTTCTACAAACCGATCTCTTGCCATCTTTATCCTATTCGTGTCGGTAATTACGGTTCTTTAAAGGCTGTAAATTATCATCGCTGGAGTGTCTGCAAGGCTGCTGTTCTTTTGGGGGAGAAAGAAAATGTTCCCATTTATAAATTCTTGAAGGAACCTCTTATACGTAAATTTGGAGAGGCTTGGTATAAAGAATTGGACATTGCAGCTGAAGAGTTGAAAAAGGGTAATGTGATATAATATGCTTAAATGACAGTTCTCTAGTTTCCATTTCTTTACGTTATTGCAGAATGTGTCGTGGAAACGAATAAGGGTATTTCGGTCATTAACAAAATAGTTTCTTGGTCCTCTTGTTGAGTCTGATGTATAAAAGAAGAGGTCGCCTATATTATAAAAGAATCGCCTGTAGAAA
>DBTL01000046.1:837-41771 GCA_002307035.1 Bacteroides sp. UBA1317 | reverse complement strand
TTTCTACAGGCGATTCTTTTATAATTGTGCTTAGGCGCGTTATGCGTCAATATTGGCATATGTAGCATTTTCCTCTATAAATTGGCGGCGAGGACCAACGTCTTCACCCATCAGCATAGAGAATACATAATCGGCTTCGGCGGCATTTTCTATATTAACCTGCTTTAGCATGCGGTTATCTGGGTCCATTGTTGTTTCCCAAAGTTGCTGTGCGTTCATCTCACCTAAACCCTTATAGCGTTGTGTGTGAATGGCCTTTTCTTCTCCGGATCCATAAGTTTCAATGAACTTTTGACGTTGAGCATCTGTCCAACAATACTCTTCGTTCTTACCCTTTTTGCAAAGATAGAGTGGAGGAGTGGCAATATATAGGTATCCGTTCTGAATAAGCTGAGGCATATAACGAAAGAAAAAAGTCATGATCAGTGTGTCGATGTGTGACCCATCGACGTCGGCATCGGTCATAATGATGATTTTTTTATATCTCAGTTTAATCATGTTGGCTTCTTTGCTGTCCTCTTCAGTGCCGATGGTAACTCCGAGCGCAGTGTATATGTTACGTATCTCTTCACTTTCAAGTGCTTTGTGATACATTGCTTTCTCTACATTCAAAATCTTTCCGCGTAGGGGTAGGATAGCCTGAAATGCACGGTTACGTCCTTGCTTAGCTGTGCCGCCGGCTGAATCTCCCTCGACAAGAAACAATTCACATCTTTCTGGATCACGATCGGAGCAGTCGGCAAGTTTACCGGGCAATCCGCCACCTGACATTGGTGATTTGCGTTGCACCATCTCGCGCGCTTTGCGTGCAGCGTGGCGTGCAGTAGCAGCTAGTATGACTTTGTCTACAATTAGTTTTGATTCTTTTGGATGTTCTTCCAGATAATAATTTAATGCTTCTCCAACAGCTTGATCTACAGCTCCCATCACCTCATTGTTTCCCAATTTGGTTTTGGTTTGTCCTTCAAATTGTGGTTCGGCTACTTTAATTGATATTACGGCTGTTAAGCCTTCGCGGAAGTCGTCACCGGCAATCTCAATCTTTACCTTGTCGAGCATTTTAGAATCTTCGGCATACTTTTTCAGCGTCCGTGTCAATGCACGACGGAAACCTGCCAAGTGAGTTCCACCTTCTATGGTATTGATGTTGTTTACGTAAGAGTGAATGTTTTCCGAAAAAGAAGTGTTGTACATGATGGCCACTTCGATTGGAATGCCTTGCTTTTCTGTATTTAAATAGATAACATCGTTAATCAGGTGTTCGCGAGATGAATCAACAAAACGAACAAATTCTTTGAGCCCGTCTATCGAATGAAACCTTTCATGCTTAAAGCTGCCATCTTCGTTGATCACGCGACAATCAGTGAGTGTAATGGTGATACCGGCATTTAGGTAAGCTAGCTCACGCATGCGAGTAGCCAGAATATCGTATTTATAAACAGTCTCGGTAAAGATTGATGCGTCGGGAAGAAACTTTATTTGTGTCCCATTATTCTCAGAGGGGCCAATCTCTTTCACACTATAGAGCGGTTTTCCGCAAGAATACTCTTGCTTATACATCTTTCCGCTTCTTTCTACCAAAGCAGTCATTTGAATGGATAATGCATTTACGCAAGATACACCTACACCATGCAAACCACCTGAAACTTTATAAGAGCCTTTGTCGAATTTACCGCCGGCATGTAGTACAGTCATTACGACCTCTAATGCGGATTTTTGTTCTTTTTCATGGAAGTCAACCGGAATTCCACGTCCGTTATCTTGAACGGTTATGGAGTTATCTTCGTTAATTGTAACTTCAATGTGGTCGCAATAACCGGCTAATGCTTCGTCAATAGAGTTGTCTACGACTTCATATACCAAGTGATGCAATCCTTTTAAGCCTGTGTCGCCAATGTACATTGCGGGGCGTTTTCTTACAGCTTCAAGTCCTTCAAGTACCTGGATACTATCGGCAGAATATGCGCCGTTATTGGTAGCAATTTGTTCTTCAGTCATAATATGTTTTCTAATTGTAATAACAGAGCAAATGTACTCAAAATATATGAGTTTATGAAGAGCGAAGGGTGAAAAATAAAGAATTAAATGAAAGCTTCTTGCCTTCAGGTTTTTTCTTGTGTATATGCACAAAAGGCCGAACTATAAAGTTCGGCCTTAATGGATATAACTGGTTGTTAAGAAGTATACTACTTAAGCTAACTTGTTGATGTAGATAGCCAGTCTAGACTTTAGATTGTTAGCTTTATTCTTGTGAATGATATTCACTTTAGCCAACTTATCTATTGTCTTAGTAACACTAGGGTACATTGCAACTGCCTCTGCTTTGTCAGTAGTCGAGCGAAGTTTTCTAACAGCGTTTCTCATGGTTTTACCATAATATCTGTTGTGAAATCTTCTTTTCTCTTCTTGTCTGATTCTCTTGATTGATGATTTATGATTTGCCATCTCGACTAATCTTTTTTAAATTCGTTTATTATCTTAATTTTTTTAGTAGCCCATAGGGGAGTCGAACCCCTCTTTCAAGAATGAAAATCTTACGTCCTAACCGATAGACGAATGGGCCATCATGTAAAGCATTTCTGCTTTCGCAACTAGGGTTGTTCCCGATTGCGGATGCAAATGTAGAGACTATTTTTGAATTAGCAAAATGTTTAGGTACGAAAAATTCTAAATACCATTCTATATAACTCTATTTTCTCTTCTTGCCACCTGATTATCAGTCATTTATAATTTTATATTTTTTCTACTTATTTGCCTATCTTTTTTTGTTATACGGCTTGAGTTGCTGCTTTGCCTCTTTTTTTGTAGCTTTGTTTTTAAATATGGGATTACTTTTAAACGGAAAAAGATGTTGCAGAAAACGATTGGAATTGTTCTTCATGTCTTGAAATACAGTGATACATCCAATATAATTGAGATGTATACTGAACAATTGGGCCGATGTTCGTATATCATTTCAGTTTCTCGCGCAAAGAAGTCAAATGTGAGAGCCGTCTTGTTTCAACCTTTGTCTATCATTGAGTTTGAAGCGGATTATCGTTCTACTGTTAATCTACATCGTATTAAAGAAGCAAAAATCTATTTTCCTTTTACTTCAATACCTTATGATCCTTATAAATCGGCTATCGCTCTTTTCTTAGCTGAGTTTCTTTATAGAGCTGTCAGGGAGGAGATCGAAAATCAGCCTTTGTTTGCTTATTTGCGCCATTCTATTGCTTGGCTTGATGAACAGCAAGGGGGATATGCTAATTTTCATTTAGTATTCTTGATGCGTCTTTCTCGCTTTTTAGGCTTATATCCGAATTTGGAGGGTTATCAAGAGGGTGACTATTTTGACTTGCAGAATGCTTGTTTTGTACCAATGTGTCCGCAGCAGCACTCTTTTTTTATCGAACCGGCTGATGCTAGTCGGTTGATGCAGTTCATGCGTATGAACTATGAAACCATGCATCTTTTTGGCATGAATAGAGCTGGTCGGGCTCGCTGTCTTGCTATTATTAATGAATATTACAGACTTCATTTACCGGATTTCCCAGTGCTTAAATCCTTGGCGGTGTTGCAAGATTTGTTTGATTAACCTTTCCTTATATTGATAACTCTCTGATGTAAAATGTTCCTGTACGTGTCTTAAAAGACAAAAGTCACGCACCATGTTCCAATACCATGATGCGTGACTTACGCTATTTCTTTTTGCAAAAGTTTTATATGAAGGAAAAAGGGTTGAAATTATCCGAGTAATTCTTTCACTTTTGCTGAGATTGCACGTCCTTCGGCTAGTCCAGCCAGCTTTTTTGAGGCAATTCCCATCACTTTACCCATGTCTTTGGCGTCTTTGGCACCTGTCTCAGCAATAATCTCTTTTAGAGCTGCTTCCAGATCCTCAGCGTTTAGTTGTTTAGGCAGATAGGTCTCAATGATTCTTACCTGGGCAAGCTCTGCATCAGCTAAGTCTTGACGGTTCTGTTGGTTATATATTTCCGCTGAATCTTTTCCCTGTTTTACAAGTTTTTGCATGATTTTTAAAGCATCGGCATCAGCAAGGGTATCATTTGCACCTGGAGCTGTTTTTGCTTCAATAAAGAATTTCTTTATATTTCTCAATGTTTCAAGAGCTACTTTATCTTTCGCTCTCATTGCGCTTTTAATGTCTTCGCTGACTTTTTCAAATAAATCCATGATTATGAAGAGTTATAACTTATGAATAATTAAAATGTAATGACTCCGCTGTTGTCTATTGCTTCTTCAGTCGCTTTTTCTTCCTCTACAGTAGCCTTGGCCTTAATCTGGTTCAAAGCTGTTTTATCTCGAAGATATGCAGGTGAGTTTTCTACAATAGAAACAATGTCATCATTGTCAAGGTCCTCGGGAGAAAAGAGATATATATGGCGGCGCTTATGGATGTTTTTGCTGCCAATACTGTTAGCGCTTTCTCCATAAGCTTTGCGAATACGTTCTTTATTTTTCTCTTTTTCTTCTTCGAGTTGCAATTGACGTTCTTCTTCTTCTTGACTGCGTCTTTCCAGCACGCTGTCCATTCCCGGAACATCTTCTACACCAAATCCGGTAGCTAATACGGTGATTTTGACTTTTTTATCAAGCGCATTGTCCATTGCAACACCCCAGATTACTTCTACTCCTTCGCTGAATTTGCTCATGAACTCATGAATTTCATTCATTTCCTCCATCATTAGTTCCGAATTCCCACAGAAGGAAACATTGAGCATTACTTTTTTAGCATTAAAGATATCATTGTTGTTTAGTAAAGGAGAGTGTAGGGCATCATCTATCGCTTTCGTTACTCTGCTGTCACCTTCACCAAAACCTGTACTCATGATGGCTACCCCGCCATCTTTGAGGATGGTTTTCACATCGGCAAAGTCGAGGTTAACGGTACCGCGCATTGTGATGATCTCGGCAATACTTTTGGCGGCAATAGAAAGTGTGTCGTCGGCTTTTCCAAATGCATTCATGAAAGTCAGATCGGAGTATATTTCTCGTAGACGTTCATTGTTGATTACCAAAAGTGCGTCAACATGCTGTGCTATTCTTTCCACGCCATCCAGTGCCTGAATAATTTTCTTTTCACCTTCGAAGATAAATGGTATAGTAACAATCCCAACGGTGAGGATGTCCATTTCTTTGGCTATACGTGCTATTACTGGTGCGGCACCTGTTCCGGTTCCACCTCCCATCCCTGCAGTGATGAACACCATTTTAGTTCCATCATTGAGCAGAGCTTCAATATCTTCAATGCTTTCTTCGGCGGCATCTCTGGCACGGTCAGGACGATTACCAGCTCCCAATCCTTGGGTTATTGAACGGCCTAACTGTAGCTTTACCGGTACCTCTGATTCGGCCAGTGCTTGATTATCAGTGTTGCATAGTACGAATGTTACGTCATGTATGCCTTCTTTGTACATGTGGTTAACAGCATTGCCGCCACCGCCGCCAACACCTATTACCTTAATAATTTTGGGTGAATCGGTTGGGAAATCGAATTGTACTATCTCGTCCATATCTTACTAACAATTACAAATTATTTCATATCTTCATCAGAGAATATCTCATTAGAGAGCTTGTCGAATGTTCTCGAAATCCAGCTTGGTTTGTTCTTTTTTGCTTCGTCCTTCAGCCTTTTTTCTTCGATCTTTCTTTGTCTTTCTTCCTCTTCTCTTTTCTTTTTTGCCGCTTTGGCTTCTTCTTCTTGTCTTTTTAGATCTTCGTCTGCTTCAAAGAAATCTCTCGGAGCTGTTGGATTATTGAACGGTACTGCTACTGGTTTTTGAATCGTTTTGCTTTCCTGCAGGCAACAGTTTTCTTCTCCGGCAAAAAGGAGCGCAAAAAGTGTATTCTGTGTGCCATCTTTTTTAAGCACATCTTCGGTAGCATGTACCGCATTTCTGATGAATTTGGCTGTTTTTATTTTATCGATTTTACTTCTTTTTCGAAGTGCTTCATCCAGATTTTTCAGATTAGCAGCACCTCCAGTAATGATAATGCCTGCAAGAAGCTTGTCATCATATCCTGAAAGTTGAATTTGATTCCATACATTGGCTATGATTTCTTCTGTGCGGGCCTCGATAATATCATTTAATGTTCTTAGCTCAATGCTCCTACTTTCGTCCTCTGTCTGAATCACCGTCTCTGTTGCGCCTTCCTCTGTTTCATAAAGAGCATTTCCATACTGCGTCTTTAGTATCTCAGCATCCTCTTCCTCAAGTTGTAAAGAAGTGATGTCATGCGTGATAATGTTTCCTCCCAATGGAAGCACGGTAAGAAAACGAAGAATGTTATTTTTGTAAACGGAGATTGTTGTTGTATCGGCTCCGAAATCAACTAATGCACAGCCGGAACGTTTTTCTCCTTCCGTTAGCACCACATTGGCTGTAGCCAAAGGCGAAATAAAGATATCTGCAATTTCAATTTTGGCTTGTTCGAAGCAACGTTCCAAATTTTTTTTAATAGAAGAACGTGCTATGATATTTAAGAATCGACCTTCTATGTGATTCGCTGTAACTCCTACAGGATCTGCTTGTAGGTTATTCCCTATTTTATACTCCTGAGGAGCAACGTCTAAAATGTCTAAATCTATTAGAGGAATTGATAGGTTTTCGTCGCAGATAGAATCAATTAATTCCTGAGAAATAATTGTTTCCTCTTTCAAGTCTCGGCCTACAACGTTCCTAACTGTTCTCAGAGATTGCCCTCCAACTCCTATATAGACTTTTGCTATGGCATTATTTAGTTCACCTTCTAGTGTGTTGATAATAGAAGTCAGGCTTTGAGCTGTTTTGTCTAAATTGTAAATGACCCCTTTCCTGATGAAAGAAGATGAGTCTTCTCTGGCGTAAGCCAAAACCTGAATGCTTCCGTCGCTACTCTTTTTGCCTGCTATCCCGGTTATTTTTGATGAACCAAGTTCGATAGCGACAATAAAATCTGTTGTTGACACCATTTTTATTTACTATTTTGACGATTTACTATTTTTATATCAATCATTGAGGTTGTATAAGTGTGCTATCTTTTGTGCAAATAATCTGATTGCTGAATTCCAGATTGATGCGAGAATATTTGTTCCAACCCACTTGATTGAGAGCTTTTTCGTAAAAAATCTTTAAACGAGATAACTTATCCTCAAAATTATCTATTTTTCCGAGATATACAATATGATTGCCTACTCGTGGAACCAGTTCAATTTCTTTTCCTGGCAATACATTAATTTGTTCTATTTGGGCATTCCAAAATTTATTCTGCTGCAAAAATACACCAAACTTATGTAAATTCCTCATAGCGAATGACTTTTCTACGTTTCCGGTCACAATAGCTAAGTGTGCTATGCACTTTGCTTCGGGTGGCATGATAGTTCCTTTATTATCAACATAGTAGTTCTCGCCATTGTTGCTCATTATTCGGAGTACGGGTACCCTTTGTGTTATCTCAATACGGATTTTTCCACTAGGTGTTTTGTAGCACTCTGTTTTCTCAATAAGTGGATGTTTGTCCAACTCTTTTTCCAATGTTTTAGTACGTATACGTTCCATTTTTTTTCCAACGGGGTAGATTCCCCTCTTTTGAAGCATATCGGCTATTTCCTGTCTGGTAATAAAGCCGGCGTTGACAGTATCTTTTATAATTAATTCCATGTCACGACAAACCATGTTTGATGGTTTTTTGTTGAAAGTCGTTACGGCCACGACAAGGTAAGCCACTACGAGTAACAAAACAAATGACAGAAGAATTCTTTTAATCATCGCTTTTTGAGCATTTGTTCGATGGCTGGAACGTAGTTATCGATATCTCCCGCACCGAGGGTAATCAAAACTTCTATATTTTTATCTCTCAAAACATTCAGTATATCTTCTTTTGAACACAGACTTTTTTCTATACCCGGTCGTAAATTATCATAAATAAGTTTGCTTGTGATTCCGGGGATCGGTAATTCGCGGGCAGGATAAATATCTACCAAGATCACCTCATCTAGCAGTGAAAGGCTGTCAGCGAAGTCTTTATAGAAATCTCTTGTACGTGTGTACAGATGGGGTTGAAAAATAGCCGTAATTTTCTTATCGGTATACAATTCACGAATAGATATCACGCTTTGCCTTATCTCTGATGGATGATGTGCATAGTCGCTGAGGAAAACAATCTTATCATCTTTTATTTTGAAGTCAAATCGTCTGTCTACTCCTTGGAAACTTGCCATCCCACGTTTAATTTCTTCTGCGCTTACTCCACTCAGATGGGCAAGAGCCATAGCAGCAACACCATTTTCGATGTTGATACTTACTGGTACTCCCAGTTGAATATCATTGATTCGACAGTCGGGTGCAACAAAGTCGATAAATATTTCTCCATTCCCGATGCGGATGTTCTCTGCGTGAAAATCACCTTCATTTTTGGAGTATGAATAGACTTTGACTCCATCTTGTACCTTCGGTTTCAAGGAGATACCCTTGCGTATGATAAGACAACCACCCGGTTGAATTAGAGACGTATATTTTTCGAAACTTTCCAGATAAGCCTCTTCCGTTCCATAAATATCCAAATGGTCGGGATCTGTAGCTGTGATGACAGACATGTAAGGTGATAACCAATGGAAAGAACGGTCGAATTCATCTGCTTCAATCACCGTATAAGGGCTTTTCTGCGAAAGCAGTAGATTTGTACCGTAGTTTTTAGAGATGCCTCCCAGAAAAGCAGTGCACTCTACGTGTGACTGATACAAGAGGTGGGCTGCCATGGTTGATGTTGTTGTTTTACCATGTGTGCCTGCCACACATAGTCCTTTGCTGGAATGAGTGATCGTTCCTAATACTTGCGCCCGTTTTTGTATTTCAAACCCATTTGTGCGGAAGTAAGTTAATTCGGCATGTTCTTGCGAAACAGCAGGAGTCAAAACGATTAATGTTGTCGCTTTGTCCATGCATGCTTCGGGGATTAAAGTTACATCTTCTTCGTAGTGTATTTGTGCTCCTTCAGATATAAGCTGTTCGGTCAGTTCACTGGGGGTGCGGTCATAGCCGGCTACTAATTTTTCTTTAGAAAGGAAATAACGCACAAGGGCACTCATTCCGATACCACCTGCACCGACAAAGTAGACTGATTTAATTGTTTCTATATTCATTAGTTCATTTGTTTTAGTTGCCCATTGCTAATTTATACACTTCACGGGCTATGATATTTGCTGAATCGGGCAATGCCAATTTACGAATATTCTCGCTCAACTCGTTTAGTAATCTTTCTTCACTAATAGTAGCTACTGCCTTTGCCATTAACTCTTTGTTGGCATCAGCATCTTTGACGTAGATGGCAGCTAATTTGTTAACTAATGCCATTGCGTTCTTCGTTTGATGATCTTCTGCCACATTAGGCGATGGTACCAAGATAACCGGTTTCCCAAGCAAACAAAACTCAGAAATGGATCCTGCGCCAGCCCTTGAAATGACTAAGTCGGCAGCTGCATAGGCACTTGCCATATCTTTGATAAAATCAGTTGTGTATAAATTATCTATTTTTCCGATGTTTTCTACCGCTTTCTGTGCCTGTTCAAAGTAAATTTTTCCTGTTTGCCATATAAACTGTATGCCGGATACCTGAATTTCTTCCAGATGGCCCATGATGCATTGGTTAATAGTGCGCGCTCCCAGACTACCTCCCAAGATGAGGATTGTTTTTTTCTCTGGTTGAAGGTTGAAAGACCTTACTGCTTCTTCTCGGCTGACGGTATGGTCTAGTAATGCCTGGCGGACAGGATTTCCTGTCATTATGATTTTATCGGCTGGAAAGAATTTTTCCATGTCGTCATAAGCGACACATATTTTGTATGCTTTCTTTGCTAAGAGCTTATTGGTGACTCCTGCATACGAATTTTGTTCTTGTATCAAAGTGGGAACTCCCATCATGCCTGCCATTTTTAGTGTTGGTCCACTGGCATAACCACCTACACCTACTGCTACGTCAGGCTTAAAACTCTTGATGATGCTACGGGCTTTCCATTGACTTTTGGCTAATTTCACTAGTACAGAGAAATTTTTTAATAGATTCTTTCTATCGAATCCGGCTACCGGAAGACCAATTATTTCATACCCCGCATCGGGAACACGCTGCATCTCCATTCTTCCTTCGGCACCCACGAAAAGAATTTTAGCTTCTGGATGTTGTTCTTTTATGGCATTGGCAATAGAAACTGCCGGAAAGATGTGTCCGCCTGTTCCACCACCACTTATGATTACTCTTATTTCTTTTTTCATCTTTTCTATGTTTACCTATTTATTCCTCGAATTCAGTGTCGCTGTTAAGTAGCTCGGATGTTGGTTCTGCAGCTTCTTCACTTGGAGCTATAACTTCCATTTGAATGGCATCGTTCTTCTCTTTCTCTTCTTCCAAGCGTGCTGTATATCTACTTACACTGAGTATCATACCTATGTAAGCGCAATTGATAAGCGTGCTAGTACCTCCTTTACTAATGAGCGGGAGCGGTTGTCCTGTAACCGGGAAAAGTCCTACAGCTACCATCATGTTTAGTATAGCTTGCGACACAAGCATGAGAGCGATGCCCATTACAAGGAATGCCGGGAATGTGCGTTCGCACTTTTTCGCTATGCGCCCCGCTCGTATTAACAACCAGATGTAGAGCATTGCCACAAAGGCTCCTCCTACCAATCCTAGCTCTTCGATGATAATGGCAAAGATAAAGTCGGAGAATGCTTGACTTAAAAAGTCTCGTTGTACCGAGTTCCCGGGAGCCTTACCTATAAGATTACTTGTTGCTATAGCAATACGCGCATGGGCTATTTGCCCATCTTTGTCTATGTCAAATTTGGCTGCAGGCACTTCCTCTTTATCCGTGAAATTAGTGATCCTACTTTTCCATGTGCTTAAACGGTGCAAGAAAGGTATTTCGCTATTCTCGGGAGCAATGAGGACGACTGCTACTACTAATCCTCCGGCTAATGCCAGAGTTCCAAATAGCATTACTAATTTCTTCATTGCTACGCGGCCGATAAACATCATCAATACCACTACTCCAAAAAGTAACATGGCTGTAGATAAGTTTTCCGGAGCTATGAGTAAACAGATTAATCCTGTGATAATCATGATATATTTAAAAGCTCTTGGATTGGCTCCTTCATCGTCTTGTTTTTTAGACAATATAAACGATACGGCAATAATAACTGCCATCTTAGCTAGTTCGGAGGGCTGAAACTGTACTCCAAAAAAGGTCATCCAACGAGCTGCTCCATTTACACGATCGCCGGTAAGGACTCCCATTAATGTGACGAAAGCCAGTAAGCATAATGATAAAGGTATCAGGAATACAGGAAATACCTGAAACCATTTGTATGGAATGTTGTGCATAAAAACTACAACCACTACTCCAACCATCAATATCACAGAGTGCTGCGTGATAGGGCCCCAGTGATCACCACTCTTGTAGGTAAGCGTACTTGCAGCACTGAATACCTCAATGATGGAAATAAGGCACAGGCACAGGAATATGATCCATATAACCTTGTCTCCTTTAAATATGTTTTTTACTAAATCCATTCATTCGTTAGTTATAAATCACTTACTTACAAATCACAGACATATTTCTTAAACTGATCTCCCCGATCTTCATAGCTTTTGAACAAGTCAAAACTGGCACAACATGGAGATAATAACACTGTTTCACCTTTCTTAGCCATATGATAGGCGGCATCTACTGCATCTTTCATGCTTTGCACATCAGCGACAGGTAGTCCTATGGGGTCAAAGAAGTCATGCAACTTCTCATTGTGTAACCCGAGATATACCAATGCACTGCACTTTTCTTTTACTAAGTCTTCGATTTCCGTGTAATCGTTGCCTTTATCTTTTCCTCCGATAATCAGAATGGCTTTTGTAGTCATGCTTTGTAGGGCATACCAGCATGAGTTAACATTTGTTGCTTTCGAGTCGTTAATGAAGTCTATTCCTCTTACACGCGCCACTTTCTCTAAACGATGTTCTACCCCTTTAAAGTCGGATAATGCTTTGCGAATATGTTCTTTGGTGATACCGGCCAAGTTAGCCGAGATGCCTGCTGCCAAAGAGTTATATAGATTATGTGTGCCTGTCAGTGCAAGTTTTTCTTGCTCCATATTAAAGGCTATCGGTTCATTAATAATCACCTCATTGTCTTCCACGTAGGCTATGGCATCATTTTCTTTCATTGCAGAGAAAGGGTAAAGGTGGGCGTGGATGCCATGTTTGTCCAATTGGCTTTTGATGATGGGATCATCATTCCAAAAGATAAAGGCATCTTCAGACGTTTGATTTTGTGCAATTCTGAATTTAGCGTCAATGTAGTTCTGCATGTTATGATCATAGCGATCGAGATGGTCGGGCGTAATATTCATTAGTACCGCTATGTCGGCCTTGAAATCATACATATTATCCAATTGAAAACTACTCAACTCAATGATGTAATAATCGTGGCTTTCTGTGGCTACCTGCAGAGCTAAGCTCTTTCCTATATTTCCGGCCAGTCCGACATTAACTCCCGCACTTTTAAATATGTGATAGATTAGGCTGGTTGTTGTCGTTTTTCCATTACTTCCTGTGATACAAATCATTTTGGCATTTGTATATCGACCGGCAAATTCTATTTCAGAAATAATCGGTGTTCCTTTGGCTTTAAGTTTCAGAATAATAGGAGCGTCGTTAGGTATACCGGGGCTTTTGATAATCTCATCCGCATTCAGAATAAGATCTTCCGTATGTTGTCCTTCTTCCCAAGCAATATTGTGATTGCTGAGTAGCTCTTTATAGTGATCTTTAATGATAGACATATCTGACACAAATGTATCAAACCCTTTTAACTGAGCAAGTACAGCAGCACCTGCACCGCTTTCGCCAGCTCCTAGTATTACGATTCTTTTCATATTAGCACATTAATATTATCTTATTTTTAGAGTAATAATGGTTATGGCAGCCAACACGATGGTTACGATCCAGAATCGTATAGTTATTTTAGATTCATGAAATACATTGGTTGGCTTAGTAAACATATAGGTACAGTTAGGGTCGAGTTGAGATACAGTAGTTCTAAAGTGATCGTGTATCGGTGTACGTTTAAATATGCGTTGTTTAACGCCTTTTCTTTTTCCAATTTTGAAAAAGTTGACCTGAAGAATAACCGAAAGATTCTCTACAAGAAAAACGCCACAGAGGATAGGGATAAGTAATTCTTTGTGTATAATAATGGCAAACACAGCTATAATTCCTCCAATGGTTAGACTACCGGTGTCTCCCATAAAGACTTGTGCCGGATAAGCGTTATACCAAAGGAAGCCAATGAGCGCCCCTATGAAAGCACATATATAGATAACGAGCTCTTCACTTCCAGGAATATACATTATATTTAGATAACCCGCATACTCTATATGACTTGACACATAGGCCAATATACCCAGTGTAAGCCCTATGATGGCAGAATTTCCGGCAGCCATTCCATCCATTCCATCATTGAGATTGGCGCCGTTGGATACAGCTGTTACTACAAAGATGGTAACAATAACGAAAAGAATCCAGCCTGCACCTTGGGCATATTCGCCCATGAATGATACAAGATCTGCGTAATCTAAGTTATTACTTTTGACGAAAGGTATAGTGGTTTGCGTCGACTTTATGATTTTAGTTGCATGTACTACTTCTATGGCATTTCCGGGCTTTTGAACCTCGAAGTTTTCCCGAATAACAACGTTTGGGCTAAGATAAAGAGTGAGCCCGACTATGAGACCCAAACCTACTTGCCCGATAATCTTAAATTTACCGTGAAGCCCTTCTTTGTCTTTTTTGAATATTTTGATGTAGTCGTCTGCGAATCCCAATGAGCCTAGCCATACGGTTGTTATTAGCATAAGAATCATGTAGATGTTATGCAGTTTTCCTAATAGCAAGCATGGGATCAGAATAGCAACAATAATTATTACTCCACCCATGCTGGGAACGCCAACCTTGTTTACTCCAAACGGGTCAATGCTAGCATCGCGTTGAGTTTCAGTAATTTGCTTTCTCTTTAATAGGTTAATAAACCTATTTCCAAATATGCTTGATATAAGTAATGCCAGAATAATAGCTATTAATGCACGGAATGAAATGTAGCCAAACATTCCTGCTCCCGGTAAGTTGTATTTCTGAAGCCATTGAAATAAATAATATAACATACGCTATGGTGTTATTGATTGGTTGTTAGTTGATTCTGAAAAAGGTTTGCTATTCCCTAATCATTATCAAAGATTTCTTTTATTACTTCTTTATCATCAAAATGATGTTTAACTCCCTTTATCTCTTGATAGTTCTCGTGTCCTTTGCCTGCTACCAAAATAACATCTCCTTTTTGAGCTAGCATACAGGCGGTGCGAATAGCTTCTTTTCTGTCTGCTATTGTGAGCGTTTTTTTACTATCGTTGGCATTCAGTCCGGCCGTCATATCGTTAATGATATCTTGCGGCTCTTCGAAGCGTGGATTATCAGATGTTATGATAACACGGTCGCTACTGCGGGCAGCTTCTTTGGCCATAATGGGGCGTTTGCCTTTGTCGCGGTTGCCGCCTGCACCTACTACAGTGATTACTTTTCCTTTTCCTTCAAGTACGCCATGTATGGCATTCAGTACATTGATTAATGCATCCGGAGTATGTGCATAATCAACAATGGCTGTGTAACCTTTTGGAGAACGTATTGACTCGAATCTTCCGGTTACAGGATGCAGCGTGCTGAGTGCAACTAATACGTCTTCCTCTTTTTTTCCTAACAGTACAGCTGCCCCGAAAACAGCCAGCAGATTTGAGGCGTTAAACTTACCGATAAACTGAACAGCCACTTCTTTGTTGTTGAAATCAAGTAGCATACCTTCGAAATGAGATTCTAAAACGCGTCCCTTAAAATCACTCAGGCTCCGTAGAGAATAAGTCTGCACTTTAGAATGTGTGTTTTGTGTCATCACTAATCCGTTTTTATCATCCAAGTTAGTAAGACTAAAAGCATTCTTCGGCATATCATCGAAAAACTTCTTTTTTGCTTTTAAATAGTTTTCCACAGTCTTATGATAATCTAAATGATCGCGAGTCAGATTTGTGAAAATTCCTCCGGCAAAAGTAAGTCCGCTGATGCGTTTTTGATCAATTGAATGTGAGCTTACCTCCATGAATGCATATTTGCAACCTTCGTCGGCCATACGCCCCAGTAGTTTGTTGAGTGTGATAGGATCCGGAGTGGTATGTTCGGTTGGGATTGCCTCATCGTCGATGTAGTTACATACGGTGGATATTAACCCGGTTTTATATCCAAAATAGCGGAATGTATCATATAATAAGGTAGCGATGGTTGTTTTTCCATTGGTGCCCGTTACTCCTACCAGTTTTAGCTTTGAGGTGGGATCTCCGTAGAATGCAGTTGCTATTTTCCCCACAGCATCCTCGCTATCTGCTATTTTAATATAAGTGATGCCTTCAGTTAATTGCTCTGGAAGATTCTCACAAAGCACGGCAATAGCACCTTTGGTTATAGCAGCAGGGATATATGCATGACCATCGGTTTGTGTCCCTTTCATTGCCATGAACAAATGCCCTGTTTCCACGAGTCTGGAATCTATGCTGATTCCTTTTATCTCTAACTCTGTTGTTCCGGTACTCTGTATGACCCGAACGGCTTTTAGTAACTCTTCCAGTTTCATATCTATCTACTTTAAATGGTCATTTTAAAATAATTGTTATTGTTTGGCCTCTTTTAGCCAATGTGCCTTGTGGGATTGATTGGCTGGTTACTTTTCCCATACCGCTCAGCTGAACTTTCAAACCTTTAGTCTCCAGGAGGTAAACAGCGTCTTTTGCACCCATGCCTATTACACTTGGCACAAAGTTGCGCATAACGTTGCTCCTCTGTAGCACAACAGCTTTTGCTGCTGCGTAGGTATTCCCCCATATTTCTTTGCCAATGTTTGGCGAATATTGCACTTGGGCTTGAATTTTGAGTTCATCCAGTACCCGTCTTGTTTCGTTCATCTCACCGGCTTTCACATCAGGTATTAACACAGTGTTGGTGTCGATCGCATTTTTGATATCGAGCACTAGATTTTTAGCATATACTCTCTCGGCAATTTTGCCAAACACACTTCCGGCCATAAGGCCACCGGATGCGGGAAGTCCTGATTTTTGAATGGAAATGATGCAGCTGTATTTAGGTTCCTCAGAAGGGAAATATCCACAGAAGCTCACTAAGTAGTTTACTGTTCCACTTTTATATCCAGATGTTCCTTGTGATATTTGAGCCGTTCCGGTCTTTCCGGAAACATGAAATTGTGGTGAACCGGCAGCCTTGCCTAATCCTTCTCCAACTACCTGTCTGAGTATATCTCTTATTTGCTTCAACGTACGTTGTGAGCAGATCGACGGATTGATAACCTCTGTCGGAAATTCCTGTATCGTTTCGCCATTTTTGGTTATTGCTTTCACAAATTTAGGGCGTATCATTACCCCGTTATTGGCTATTGCATTATAGAAGGCCAGAATATTTATGGGTGGGACTTGTGTCTCGTATCCGATACTCATCCATGGGAGAGTCGTTTTCGAAAAATAACGTTCTTTGGGCCCCTTTATATTGGGTTTCCCTTCTCCTGAGATTTGTAGATGTAATGGTTTATCTATACCTATTCGCTTTAGTCCGTCCACAAATTGTTTGGGGTTATGGCCGTAGTGTCTGTCTATTAGCTCGGAGACGCCAATATTGGAAGAAAACATCAAAATTTGCGGTACGGTCAGATATTGATAGCCACCTCTTCTCCAATTATGGTCTTTCATGTCTCGTCCATGCATATTTTTGACACCATTTCCTGTATCTACTCCATCTTCCGGAGTGATTTTTCCATCTTCCAATGCTACCATAATTGAGGCCGTTTTGAATGTAGAGCCCGGCTCTAGCATATCACTAATGGCATTATTCCTTATTTCCCGATATTCGCCGTCAGCGCATTTAGTCATGTTCACAATTGCTTTTACTTCTCCTGTAGCCACCTCCATAAGCACCGCAACTCCTACGTTAGCATTAATTTCTTTCAATTTATCTACTAGCGCTTTCTCACAAATATCTTGCATGCCTACATCTATCGTGGAGATGATGTCGGCACCATCTACAGGTGGTATGTCTACAATATTGAGATATTTATTCATCACCTTTTGGCGGTGTGTAACCCCGTCTTTTCCCTTTAACACAGAATCGAAAGCTAGCTCTAATCCATTCTTTGCTCCTTTTGAAGTGTCCGGATATAAATCACCTAGCGTTCGAGTGGCTAATGAGCCAAAGGGCTTCTTTCTTCGATTGAATGCTTGTTCAGTAAACCCTCCTTTGTATTTGTTTAAACAAAATACAGGAAGTTGTTTTACTTCTTTAAATTGGATATAAGAGATTCGATTGGGATAAATCAGATAATTCCGGCTTCCCCTTTTTCTTCCTTTTTTTAAGTGGACTTTGAACTCTGCAGCACTTTTGTCGGGGAATATTTTATGAAGTCCCTCACAGATCTCGCCCATATGGTTGACAAGCATCGTGTCTTTGGTGTCTCCACCGGCTTTGAAATCCATGTAAATTTTATATTCGGGCAGAGAACTGGCCATTAATCGGCCATCGGATGAAATGATATTTCCCCGACTGGGCTTCACGGTGACATTTTCTTTCACGAATCGGTCTGCGACATCTTGCCAGTACTGCCTCTCTGCAAACATGGTTATGCCGGCTTTGATAACAATTGCCACTCCGACAAGTCCCATGAGGAGGATGACGAAGAAGTACCGGGTCATTATGTTTTTTTTATTTACAGGCATTTTTTCAGTCTTTCTTTATTAAATAGGGAGGATTTGTAGACGTTTGCAAATTGCTCTCTTTCTCCGAAATGTACTCTTCAATACGAGATTGACGGCTACGCTCCATTAGCTCCGAGCTACGAGTCAAAGCGTCGTATTTGATGTCGGTCAGTTCTTTTTTTAGTCTATCGATCTCTATTTGCTGCTGTTGACTGGCATATCGGTTGTGGATATAGAAAATCAAAAAGACCATGACTAGAATGATTAGTTTTGTTTGGCGGCGGAAAAAGTCCGTAGCTAATATATCGCCTCCCAAAATACTTTTTAAGGAAGTGCCTTTTTTCTTTTTGTCTTTTATTGCTTCTGTCTTTTCTCCCATCGTTTGCTGAAACATTATTTCTTTTCTGCTATTCTCAGTTTTCCACTGCGTGAACGCGGATTGCGTTCTATTTCTTCTTCATCAGGTACGATGACCTTGTTGTTCACTAGTTTGAAAGGCGTTTGAAGATTGCCGAAGAAATCTTGCTCCGCTTTCCCCTCTATATTACCTGTTTTCATTATGTTTTTTACCATACGATCTTCGAGCGAATGATAGGTGATGACCACGAGTCTTCCACCTGGCTTTAAGGCTTCAGTTGCAGCCGTGAGCATCTCTTTTAGTGCTTCCATCTCTTGATTTACTTCAATGCGCAATGCCTGAAACACTTTTGCCAATTCTTTTTTCTCTCTCTCTCGGCCGAAGAGTGGCTTTATAACTTCCAGAAAATCTTCGATGGTTTCTATCTTCTTTGTTGTGCGAGACTTGACGATAACAGATGCCAGTTTACGGCTATTTTTGAGCTCGCCGTATAAATATAAGATGTTGGCCAGTTTCTCTTCTTCGTATGTGTTAACAACGTCCGCAGCCGTAATGCCTGAACGTTTATTCATTCTCATATCCAATGAGCCGTTAAAGCGAAAAGAAAATCCACGCTTGCTATCATCAAAATGATGAGAAGATACGCCAAGGTCTGCTAAAATAGAGTCGACTTTTTCTATTTGGTGGTAACGTAAAAAGTTTTGTAGGTAGCGGAAATTACTACGCACAAAGATGAAACGATCATCATTAACGATGTTTCGTTCCGCATCTTCATCCTGATCAAACCCCAGTAGCTTTCCTTTTGCACCCAGGCGAGAAAGTATTTCCCGTGAGTGTCCGCCCCCACCAAAGGTTACGTCTACATAAATGCCTTCGGGATGTATATTCATTCCGTCCACACTTTCCTTTAACAATACTGGCGTGTGATATATTATCTCTTCATTCCCCATGCTGCATTATGACTCTTTCTCATTGTTCATTATTTCTTCCAGAGCCATACCAAAATCTTCAGATGACATAAAGGGCTGCTCTGTTTTTTCTTTTGCCCAAATTTCTATTTTGTTATCGATGCCAATAAAGCGCACATCGAATTGAATACCTGCCATTTGGAGGTATCTTTTAGGTAGTAATATGCGTCCGTTACTGTCGGGAGTGATAATCTCAACGTCGCTTACGAATTGTCGAAAGACATTCTGATGATTAGGATTCCATTTATTTAGCTTCAGGCGTAGTTCATTTAATTCTTCGTTCCACACGCTTTCGGGATAAAGCACTAAGCAGTTTTGAAATACATCTTTGCGCATAATAAGCCTTTCTTCGGAAGTTAATTGTAGTTGTCTTCTGAACTGAACCGGAATGAAAAGTCTACCTTTAGCATCCGCTTTTGCTTCAATATTGCCTAAAAAACGTATCATGTACCTTATTTATATAAGAGACGGTAAAAATATACATTTCCCCACAATTCCCCACAACTTTCCACTAAAATATTTTTAGAACTTTTCAACAGTTTGTTAAATTCTTCATTTTATTTCCAATCGGTGGCTTTTATTGGCATTTCTAGAAGATTCTGATTGTTGATTTATTTCTACTCGCTCTCTGGAACGTCCGATTTATTATTGTTCTTCTTCTTTTTACCAGGTTGAGCAGACCATCCATATCCTAGTTGCATACTGACAAAATGGGTTGCTTTCACTTTTTTCAGGAAATTAGGAGACGATTTGAAGCAAATGCGTGCTATCCATACTTTATTGGCTGTGCAATCTTCGGGCTTCTCTACTCCTTCGCTACTGATAGTAGGGTAGAAGTTGCCTAAGCCATTGATGCTTACCGTGCGTCCTTCACGCAAGTGGGATGCAATGATATCTGATAATTGTGTAAGAGCGGATAAGGCATCTCCATTCTGCAAAGAGCTTCTTTCTGCGAGTTCATCAGCTATTTGCGCGCTATCGACAGGCTGTTTTTGTAGTGCTTTTGTGGTTGCATAATATAGCTCTTTTGTCTGGTTATTGCTTTTATCTACTTTCTTTCTTACTACGTAATTAATTGGCATGATAGTTTAAGTATTTGATTGTTAGTCTTTTATGTTTTTAAAGTCGCTTTTTGTTTATTCTTTAATCCTATTTTAAATCTCAGAACATCTCCATGTTACAAAATAAAACATCCGGATGTTCTTGTTGAAAACCTCCTGATGTTATGGCTGAAAACATCCGGATGTTGCTTCACTTTAATTCGTAACAAAGGTAAGGCAAAAATATGATATGAACAAAAAGTATATGTGTCGCTTATCTCTTCTGCATTTGTCTTTTAAAAGAAACTGAAAATTATTCTTGTTGTTACATCTTAGCCATATTATTTCCGTTGGATGTTTTTTTAGTTGTTTTGGAGACTTTGTCCCTGCTTTTTTTACTAATTTATTGCGATTAATTAAAAAGATGCGTTAATTTTGCGCAATCGTTTTTAATTAGAAAGAATGGCTGACGACTCTTTATTCTTAATTGATATTGAAAGAATACTTCGTGAGAAGGCCGCGGGGTATTACAAATACATTCCTGCCTTTTTAGTAACCTACCTGAAGAAGATTATTCATCAGGAAGAACTTAATGTCTTTTTGTATGAGTCTCGAGATAAATTGGGCGTTGATTTTCTGGAAGCATGTTTGGCTTTTTTAGATATGAAAATAGAGTTGAAAGGCGAGGAAAATTTACCTAAAGATGGTTTATATACTTTTGTCTCAAATCATCCCCTCGGTGGGCAGGACGGCGTTGCCTTAGGATATGTTTTGGGGCGGCACTATGATGGTAAAGTGAAGTATCTTGTGAATGATTTGCTGATGAACTTACGCGGTTTGGCTCCTCTTTGCATTCCTATAAATAAGACAGGTAAACAGGCAAAAGACTTTCCTTTAATGGTAGAAGCCGGTTTTCGTTCAGAAAATCAGTTGATTATGTTTCCAGCCGGTATTTGCTCAAGGAGGCAAAGAGGAATTATAAAAGATTTGGATTGGAAAAAGACCTTTGTGGTGAAAAGTGTACAGACTCAACGAGATGTTGTACCTATTCATTTTAATGGACATAATTCGGATTTTTTTTATAATCTGGCTAATACATGTAAAAATTTAGGTATTAAATTTAATATTGCCATGTTATATTTGGTCGACGAAATGTTTAAGAATCGTCATAAAACATTTACTGTGACCATCGGGAAGCCGATATCTTGGCAAACTTTCGATAAATCAAGAACTCCCGCCCAATGGGCAGAGTATGTGAAAGATATTGTTTATAAACTCTAAGTAAAAAAAGACACTACTAACGAAAGATATGGAAGATATTATTGCACCGGTAAGCAAAGAACTACTTAAAGCTGAATTGACGGAAGACAAACGGCTACGCTTGACTAATAAGAGTAATAACCAAATTTACATTATTACTCATCAAGATTCACCGAATACGATGAGAGAAATTGGCCGTCTACGTGAGATTGCTTTTCGGGCAGCTGGGGGAGGATGTGGGCTCTCACTTGATATTGATGAGTATGATACCATGGAGAATGCATACAAGCAGTTGATTGTGTGGAACCCTGAGGCTGAAGAGATTTTAGGTGGCTATCGTTATATTCGTGGTACAGATGTGTCTCTGGATGAAAACGGTCACCCTATTCTGGCCACTTCTCACATGTTTAACTTCTCTGAGAAATTTATGAAAGAGTATCTACCTACTACTATTGAGCTAGGACGTTCTTTTGTTACGCTTGAATATCAATCTACTCGCTCAGGTAGTAAAGGGTTGTATGCTTTGGATAATCTTTGGGATGGCTTGGGTGCTCTTACTGTAGTGATGCCAGAGGTGAAATATTTCTTTGGTAAAGTAACGATGTATCCAAGTTTTCATCGTCAAGGGCGTGATATGATTCTTTATTTCTTGAAGAAGCATTTTGCTGATAAAGAAAGTCTTATTGTTCCTATGAAACCGCTCAAAATTGAGGCTGACGAGAAAGAACTGGCAGATTTGTTCTGTAAGGATGCATTTAAGGAAGATTATAAAATATTGAATACGGAAGTTCGTAAGTTAGGCTATAATATACCTCCTTTGGTAAATGCCTATATGGGGCTTAGTCCTACCATGAAAATGTTTGGTACAGCGATTAACTACGGTTTTGGCGATGTGGAAGAAACAGGGATCTTAATTGCAGTTGACGAAATATTGGAAGATAAACGGATGCGCCACATTCAATCGTTTATAGAGAATAATCCTCAAGGTTGTCAATTGACCTCTGGAGCAAACCAGGTTTTTTACACTCCTATTTGATTATTATACGGCTGGAAGGCTGTTACCATTAATCTTCCTGTATAAATCGAGAGCAAAGACATCAGTCATGCCCGAAACAAAATCCAATACCGCCTGCACCCTCTCGAAGAGTGCGGGCGCTTTTATGTTATATTGCTCCGATACGCGATCGATGAGAAGCTTTGAATAAGCCTTTTCGGGTGAAATAACAGCGTCAATCATTAATTCGAGTAGAGTGCTGATTACTTGAAAGCCGGCTAGTTCAATATCTAGTACATCACGTGAGCGATATATCTTATCGACGGAAACGGCTGTACATCTTCTGTATGCTTGGGCAGGTAGCTCCGATATACTTTTGATGAGTGAACCTTCAAATGTTCCGTTTAGGATCTCGTCTTCATTTTCTACAAATATCCTCGTACACTCTTTGATAAGCAAACCGATAACTGACGAACGTAAATAAGCGATTTGCTCGTTTTTATCGCTTACTATGGCAAATGTTTTACTGATATGTGTTTGTTTCGTTTCGTCGAAATATCCCATGAGCAAGTCTATCGTTTCGTCAGTGGTGAGTATCTTCAGTTTGTGTGCATCCTCAATGTCCATCATTTGATAACAGATATCATCGGCAGCTTCTACAAGGTAGACAAGTGGGTAGCGGGCGTACTTAAGTGGCTGTTCCTTTAATTGGATAATTCCCAGTTCGGCAGCGATGCGTTGAAAACCGGCTTCTTCGGAGACAAAGAAGCCGAATTTCGATTTATCTCCTGCTAATCTCGATGAAAAGGGGTATTTTACGATAGATGCCAAGGTAGAGTAAGTCATAGCAAATCCTCCTTTACGCCTCCCTTCAAACTGATGGGTTAGTAAGCGGAAAGCATTTGCATTGCCTTCAAAATGAATCAGGTCTTCCCATTCTGCGGTAGAAAGTTTGTCTTTTAGTGCCAATCCTTTGCCTTCCGAGAAATAAGTTGAAATAGCTTTTTCTCCCGAATGGCCGAAAGGAGGATTGCCCAAATCGTGTGCAAGGCAAGCAGCGGAGACAATCGAACCAATTTCGGGAAGAAATGAATCAGTTAGTTCTGGTTTTTTCAGGAGAATTGCTTTGGCACTATCATTTCCGAGTGAGCGGCCAACACAGGATACTTCGAGGCTGTGGGTCAGTCGGTTGTGAACAAATACACTTCCAGGCAATGGAAATACTTGTGTTTTGTTTTGCAACCGACGGAAAGGAGCCGAGAAGACCAATCGGTCATAGTCTCTTTGAAATTCAGAGCGATTTTCTTGTCTGTCTTCATGAAACTCTTCCATGCCAAAGCGTTTTGCTGAAATCAATTGCCTCCAGTCCATATTGCCGTTATAAATTAATCATTAACCGTTATTAACTGCAAATGTATGAAAAATAGCCTCAAAATGCCTATTTTCGCAAATTAAAAAGTAAACAAGGCTGAGTTATGAATATACAAGTCATTAATAAATCAAAGCATCCTCTTCCTGCATACGCTACGGAGCTATCAGCCGGAATGGATATTCGCGCAAATATATCCGAACCTATCACATTGGCTCCTTTGCAAAGATGCTTGGTTCCTACAGGTTTGTATATTGCCCTTCCTCAGGGTTACGAAGCGCAGGTAAGGCCTCGCAGTGGTTTGGCCATCAAGAAAGGCATCACTGTTCTTAACTCTCCGGGAACAATTGACGCTGATTATCGCGGCGAGGTTTGCATTATTTTGGTAAATCTTTCAGCTGAATCATTTGTTATTGAAGATGGTGAACGCATTGCTCAGATGGTTATTGCCCGACATGAACAAGCAAAATGGCACGAAGTAGAAGTTTTGAGTGAAACAGAACGTGGTGCCGGAGGTTTTGGACATACAGGCCGAGGTTGACTCATTGATAGTGCTCAGAGGTTACTTAACTATATATCGTAAGAGAATGATTAATAATAAATTTCGCATAAAAAGTCGACATTGTACTCAAAAAAAACGAAGATTTTGCAATATAGTGTTGGCTGGTTTGCTTGTATCGGTAACCCTGTTAAGTTCTTGTTCTTCTTCAAGCAAGATGCAAAAACGTGATAAATTGCTACCGGATGCCGTTTCTGACACACTCACGTTTGAGCAACAACGAAAATACGATTATTTCTTTCTGGAGGCAACCCGCCTTAAATCAAAAGGAGAATATGATTCAGCATTCGAATTATTCAAACATTGTCTCGATCTGAGCCCCAGTGCATCTTCGGCACTTTATGAAATAGCGCAATTTTATCTGTTTCTTAAGCAAATGCCACTAGGACAAGATGCTCTTGAAAAAGCAGTGGCAAATGATCCGGACAACTATTGGTATAGCCAGGCGCTGGCCAATTTGTATCAACAGCAAGAGAAAAAAGAGAAGGCCATTTCGTTTCTTGAATTAATGGTTTCTCGTTTTCCTACCCGGAGAGAATCTCTGTTTAGTCTGGTCGATCTGTACAATCAGCAAAAAGACTATACGAAAGTAATTGCCACATTGGATCGTTTGGAGGGTATCCTTGGAAAGAATGAACAACTTAGCATGGAGAAGTTTCGCATTTATCTCCAGATGGAAGATGATAAAAAAGCCTTTCAGGAGATAGAAAGTCTCGCTAAGGAATATCCGATGGATATGCGATATCTGACTTTGCTGGGCGATGTTTATCTACAAAACGGTAAGAATAAGGAAGCTTATGATACCTATCAAAAAGTATTGGCTGTGGAACCGGATAATGCCATGGCACTTTTTTCGTTGGCCTCTTATTATGAGCAAACCGGGCAAAAGAAACTGTATGAGCAACAGCTTGACACGTTGTTAATGAACCGAAAGGTCCCAGCCGAGACAAAAGTGAACGTCATGCGTGAATTCATCGTGCAGTCAGAGCAAGAGGGTAAGGATAGCACGCAGGTAATGGCAATCTTTGAACGTATGATGCAACAAGATACTGAAGATTCGCAAATACCGATGCTCTATTCGCAATACTTACTATCTAAAGGTATGGAGAAAAAGTCCATTCCGGTACTCAGGCAAGTCATTCAGATAGATCCTACAAATACGGCCGCCCGAATGATGCTTTTAGGATCAGCTGTTCGTGCAAACGATTATGAAGAAGTAATTAAATTGTGTGAGCCAGGCATTGAGGCTACTCCCGAATCTCTCGAACTTTATTTTTATCTGGGTATCGCTTATTATCAGGCAGACCGATGGGATGATGCCTTGGATGTCTATAAGAAAGCATTGACGCATGTTACTGCCGAGAGTAAAAAAGAGGTGGTATCTGACTTTTATAGCATGATGGGAGATATTTACCATACAAAGAAGCAGATTACACAAGCTTATGCAGCTTATGACTCTGCATTGGTTTATAATCCATCAAACATAGGTGCGCTTAATAATTATGCATATTACTTGTCGGTAGAACGTCGTGATTTAGATAAGGCTGAGGAGATGAGTTATAAGACGGTGAAAACGGAACCCAATAATGCGACCTACTTAGATACGTATGCCTGGATACTTTTCGAAAAAGGTAATTATGCTGAAGCTCGTATCTATATGGATGATGCCATTAAGAACGGTGGTGATAAGAGTGACGTGGTGGTAGAGCATTGCGGAGATATCTATTATATGACGGGTGATGTCAAAGGAGCCATGGAATATTGGCACAAAGCCCTTGATATGGGTAGTAAGTCGGATACATTAAAACGGAAAATAGAAAAGAAAAAATATATAGCTGAATGAAACGAATAACAAAAATACTGTCTTTTGTGCTTCTTTGTGTCGCATTGCTGACAGGTTGTAAAAGTGCTCGTACAATTGTAGCACCGGTTGAGCCGGAGACGCCTCGCTACTTGTCCTCAAAAATTCAGCTTACCGTTCCTTACAAAGGAGATAAAGTAACGATGGGTGGGTATATGAAGATGAAGAGTGAAGAACGAATTCAACTATCAGTGCAGTTGCCTGTTCTTAGAACAGAAGTGGCCAGAATTGAAATTACTCCTGATGAAGTATTGCTTCTTGATCGCATGAATAAACGTTTTGTTCGTGCCGAAAAGAGCGAACTAACTCCTTTACTTCCTAAAGGTAGCAACTTTGCTAAACTTGAAAAATTGTTGTTTGATGCTTCTCAAGCAGGAGGTAAATCAACCTTCACCGGTAAAGAATTAGGCATTTCTTCTCTAAATGACGCTCGTTTGCAATTGTATGACTTTTCTGCTTCTGAGATGGAACTTATTCCTACCGAAGTTTCGGCTAAATATACCCAAGTGGAATTAAATGATTTGATAAAACTGTTACTGACTCTATGAAACGTTTCTTTGTCGTGTTAATGTTGTGTTTTGGTTCGGCAACCATTTTGTTTGCCCAGTCTAATAAGCTGATAAAAGAGTTGGAAAGCAAGCGGGGCAGTTTGCAAAAGCAAATTGCGGAGACGGAATCATTACTCAAAAGCACAAAGAAGGATGTGGGTAGTCAGCTGAATGGTTTGGCAGCACTTACTGGACAAATAGACGAGAGAAAACGCTATATTTCTTCTATCAATAAAGATGTTGAAGCCATTGGAAATGAGCTTTCTTCTTTGGAACGCCAGCTTCGCGGTTTGCAGAGAGATTTAACTGATAAAAAGAAAAAATACGAATCGTCTGTTCAATACCTTTATAAAAATAAGTCGATAGAAGAAAAGTTAATGTTTATCTTTTCCGCTGATGACTTAGGCAAAATGTATCGTCGCTTGAGGTATGTCCGCGAATATGCTACTTACCAAAGGCTGCAAGGAGAGGAAATCCTTAAAAAACAAGAGCAGGTTACTCGCAAGAAGACCGAACTGCGTCAAGTGAAGACGGCTAAAGAGAATTTGTTGAGGGAGCGTGAGCAAGAGAAAGTAAAATTAGAATCACAGGAAAAGCAAAAACGTACCATTGTAGCCAATTTGCAGAAGAAACAAAAAGGACTACAAAGTGAGATTCAGCGCAAACGCCGTGAAGCGAATAATCTAAATGCTCGTATTGATCGATTAATTGCGGAAGAGATAGAACGAGCTCGTAAGCGTGCTGAAGAGGAAGCTCGGCGCGAGGAAGAGGCCCGTCGCAAAGCCGAGTCCAAGTCTGAAAGTAAATCTGAAAAGACTACTGCTACAACATCTCGCACGAGGAAAAAGGCTAAACCGCTGGAGAGCTATTCTATGAACAAAGCCGACCGTGAACTTTCAGGTAATTTTGCAAATAATAAAGGCCGATTGCCGGTTCCTATTTCGGGCTCTTATATTGTTGTTAGCCATTACGGAGAATACGCTGTAGAAGGATTGCGAAACGTGAAACTAGACAATAAGGGCATTGATATACAAGGACGTCCCGGCGCCCAGGCACGAGCTATTTTTGAGGGTAAAGTGGCAGCTGTATTCCAACTCAATGGACTCTTTAATATCTTGATTCGCCATGGAAACTATATTTCTGTTTATTGTAATCTCTCTTCTGCTTCAGTAAAGCAGGGCGAAACGGTGAGTACAAAACAGAGTATCGGACAAGTTTTCTCTGATTTAAGTGACAATGGCCGTACAGTGTTGCATTTTCAGCTACGGCACGAGAAAGAAAAATTAAATCCTGAACCTTGGCTCAATCGATAGAGCCTGGTAGGGCAAAAAACAAAAAACCTCTTTTGGAGAATTTCCAGAAGAGGCTTTTTGTTTACTTGAATCAAGACAAAAGCGCTTGCCATGTGAGCACTAGTATAATGAAAGAAGCTTTATTGCCACTCTTTTCGAGAGAATTTATTCCTCTTGCCGTTTTTGTTCTTATAAAGTGAACCCGTCCAATAAGGTTGTATAAACTTCTATTGCTTCTTCCAACTCCTTTATCATAATGTATTCATCTGCAGTGTGAGAACGTGATGAGCGCCCAGGGCCCATTTTTAGAGACGGAAAAGACATTAATGACTGGTCGGAAAGAGTTGGTGAACCATAGGGTACCTTGCCAAGCTTAATTGCTCTTTTCACAAAAGAGTGATCTATTGAAATGCTTGATGAATTGAGCCTGAAAGAACGAGCTTTTGCCTGACACGATATGTTTTGCTGAATTTCGTTGAAGAGTTCTTCATTGTTATAAAGCTCATTACTACGTATATCCACTACAAAAGTGCAAAGATCAGGTATGACATTGTGTTGGGTACCTGCATCAATTTGAGTTACACTCATTTTGACTGGACCGAGCAATGGCGATTCTTTCTCAAAACGATAATCACGGAACCATTCAACATCTTTCAAAACTTTATAGATAGCATTGTCTCCCTCATCACGGGCGGCATGTCCGGCGCGGCCGGCGGCAGTAACATCTAATACCATCAGACCTTTTTCAGCTATGGCCGGTTGCATCTCCGTAGGTTCACCTACGATGGCAAAAGAAATAGGGGGCAATCCGGATAATACACTCTCTATGCCGTTTTTTCCTGATATTTCTTCTTCACAGGAAGCCAAATAAATCAGATTATAATTTTGCTCTTTGCGGCATAAATTCAGAAATATCTGCAACATTGTGACTAGACTAGCACCGGCATCATTACTCCCTAACCCATATAGCTTACCGTTCTCTTCGCGAGGGGTGAAGGGATCTTTGCGCCAACCACTAACAGGCTTCACCGTATCAATGTGTGAGTTAAGTAGTATTGTTGGTTTTTCAATGCTAAACATCGGACTCAAGCACCATACATTGTTTCCTTTGCGCCCGGTTTCCATACCTACGGCTTCAATATAATTTTGTAAAAAGTCCGCAGCTCCCGCTTCTTCACGGCTAATGGAAGGAATACTTATTAATGATTTCAATAGCCCGATGGCTTCTGCCAGTATTTCTGAGTTGTTACCTATCATATGATGAAATATATTTGTTTTGCAAATATAAGCAAAATGTTATGTTGTTTGTGTGTATGGAAATCTAATATTAGGTAATTAATTAAGTTGCTATGGCGACCATTCGCTCTTGTCTAAATGGCTAATAGCTTGATTGGTCATCTTTAAATAAATCTCTGGAGGCTACTGATAATTTCAAATTAAACGGTACCTTTGCACGCAAATACTAACAACAAAATATATGACTTATCATCATCTATCTGTCTTAGTTCATCGTCAGGCTGAAAAATATGGCGAAAAGGTAGCTCTAAAGTATCGTGATTACGAGAAGGCTCAATGGGTTCCGATTACATGGATTCAATTTTCTGACACAGTAAACAAAGGTGCCGAGGCATTGGCTGCCATTGGAGTTGAGGAAGAAGAGAATATCGGAATCTTTTCTCAAAACAAACCTGAATGTCTTTATGTGGATTTTTCTGCATTTGCCAATAGGGCTGTGACTGTACCGCTTTATGCTACAAGCTCACCTGCTCAGGCTCAATACATCATTGATGATGCTCAAATTCGCTTTCTTTTTGTGGGTGAACAGTTTCAATATGATGCGGCATTTAGTATTTTTGGATTTTGTCCTTCTCTTCAAAAAATCATCATTTTCGATCGTTCGGTGATAAAAGATGCTCGCGATGCTACTTCCATTTATTTTGATGAATTTCTTAAATTGGCCATGACCCTGACAAACCCTGATGTGGTAACAGAGCGTACTGCACGTGCCAATGAAAATGACTTGGCTAATATTCTTTATACATCCGGCACGACTGGTGAACCTAAGGGAGTGATGTTGCACCACTCTTGCTATTTGGAAATTTTTCATACGCACGATGTTCGCTTGAAGACAATGACCGATGCGGATGTCTCAATGAATTTCCTTCCACTTACTCACGTTTTTGAGAAGGCATGGAGTTACCTTTGTATTAGCAAGGGTGTTCAAACTTGCATAAATCTTCGTCCGGCTGACATTCAGACAACGATTAAAGAGATTCGTCCTACTCTGATGTGTAGTGTGCCTCGTTTTTGGGAGAAAGTATATGCCGGTGTTCAAGAAAAGATAGCGGAAACGACGGGACTCAAAAAAACATTGATGCTTGATGCTCTAAAAGTGGGTAAAATACATAATGTTGACTATCTGCGTAAAGGTAAAACACCTCCTTTGATGATTCAATGGAAGTATAAATTCTACGAAAAAACAATTTATTTGTTGCTCAAGAAGACTATTGGAATAGAGAATGGTAATTTCTTTCCAACGGCAGGAGCAGCTATTTCCGATGAAATCTGTGAGTTTGTACACTCTGTAGGTATTGATATGCTTACGGGTTACGGTCTTACGGAGTCGACTGCGACCGTATCGTGTACATGGAAGACCGGATATGAAATTGGTTCGGTAGGTACAGTTATGCCCGGACTAGAGGTGAAGATTGGTGAAAACAATGAAATTTTGCTTCGTGGTAAAACCATCACTAAAGGATATTATAAAAAGAGTGAAGCTACAGCGGCAGCTATTGATAAAGAAGGTTGGTTTCATACGGGAGATGCCGGATATTTTAAAGATGGACAACTTTATCTGACGGAAAGAATTAAAGACTTATTTAAAACGTCAAATGGGAAGTATATTGCTCCACAAGCGTTAGAGACAAAGCTTGTGGTAGATCGTTTTATCGATCAAATAGCAGTTGTTGCCGATCAGCGTAAGTTTGTATCAGCTCTTATCGTTCCGGTCTATAGCTTTGTTGAAGAGTATGCAAAAGAGAAGGGGCTTGAATATAAGACTTTGGATGAGTTGTTGCAGCACCCTAAAATACAGGGACTGTTTAAAGCACGCATCGACACACTGCAACAACAATTTGCTCATTACGAACAAATTAAAAGCTTTACCTTGTTGCCAGAGCCTTTCAGTATGGAGCGTGGTGAGCTTACCAATACGCTTAAACTGAAGCGAGCGGTGATTGCTCAGAACTACAAAGAACTGATTGATAAAATGTATGAATAAATAATATCAGAAAATTTATCTATCTTTGCACCCAAATCAAAATCAAATTATTTATATGATTACTATCGAACAACTTAAAGACGTGAAAGAGCGCACTGATGCGTTGAGGAGGTACCTTTGACGTCGACGGAAAGAAAATTCAGGTTGAAGAAGAGCAATTAAGAACTCAGGCACCGGGCTTTTGGGATGACCAAAAGAAGGCTGAAGAGCAAATGAAACTGGTAAAAGGTTTGCAGAAGTGGATTGACGGATACAATGAAGTCAAAACAATGAGTGATGAACTTGAACTAGCTTTTGACTTCTATAAAGAAGAGCTTGTTACCGAAGAAGAAGTGGACGAAGGCTATGCTAAGTCTATGGCTGCTCTGGAGAATCTGGAGCTGAAAAATATGCTTCGTGAAGAAGGTGATCAGATGGGCTGTGTGCTTAAGATCAATTCGGGAGCCGGTGGAACAGAAAGTCAGGATTGGTCGTCTATGTTGATGCGTATGTATCTTCGTTGGGCGGAAGAGAATGCTTATAAAATGACCATCTCTAACCTTCAAGAAGGGGATGAAGCCGGAATTAAGACATGTACCATCCAGATAGAAGGCGATTATGCTTATGGTTATCTTAAAGGAGAGAATGGTGTGCATCGTTTGGTGCGTGTTTCTCCTTTCAATGCGCAAGGTAAGCGAATGACTTCTTTTGCATCTGTGTTTGTCTCGCCATTGGTTGATGATACGATCGAGGTGCAGATTAATCCTGCTGATATCTCTTGGGATTTGTTTCGCTCAGGTGGTGCGGGTGGCCAGAATGTCAACAAGGTGGAGACAGGTGTTCGTATACGCTATAAATACAAAGATCCTGATACCGGAGAGGAAGAAGAAATCCTCATTGAAAATACAGAAACTCGTTCACAGTTGGATAACCGTGAGAATGCGATGCGTTTGCTTCGTTCTCAACTCTATGATCGTGAATTGCAGAAGCGACTGGCAGCACAGCGTAAAATAGAGGCCGGAAAGAAAAAGATAGAATGGGGATCGCAAATACGAAGTTATGTTTTTGATGACCGTCGTGTAAAAGACCATCGAACCAACTTTCAGACTTCAGACGTGAATGGAGTAATGGATGGAAAGATAGATGGTTTCATCAAAGCATATCTTATGGAATTTTCTTCTAAAGAGGAGAACTAATGTAATAAAGTTCCCGGTATGTCTTAGAAATGCCGGGAATTTTATTTTCTTGTTATATTGTTTGTATGCTATTATTTTATTCGTACTTTTGATTTTGCCTAATAAAAGCAGATAAAATCTTTGTATCGTTAAACATAATACTTATATTACTATGAGCAAGATTCGTAAAGTAACACACACTAAAAAAGAAGAGCAACAAGCCAATCGTGTGTTGAAGATTATTTTTGTGGCACTTGTAGCTTTGGCCTTAGTCATGCTAATAGGTTTTTCTCTTCTTGATTAATTTTTGTTGATGGGTTTTAATGTTGATAGGGTTTATCTTGTAGAATAATCTTATAGACCTTATCAACATATAAATCTTTTGTATTAATAATAAATGAAGAAACAATTATTCGCTTTTTCTGCACTTTGCTTTTTAGCCTCGCATTCTGCTATGCATGCTAGTGACCCGCAATCTCCTGTTTCCGGTTCTAATACCAAAAAACTTATTATTAGCTCTGTGGATGATAAATTTAAACTTTCTTTTAATGGACGGATTCAAACCGATGGGGCGATGTTCTTCGGTGAAGATTATCAGCCATTGGGCAATGGAGTGGGTTTTCGCCGAGTTCGCCTTGGAGCTACAGCGGTTTTTGGTGACAATCTCTCGGGAATGATGGAAGTGGACTTTACAGACGGAGGGTTTTCGCTAAAAGATTGTTTTATTAAGTATGATTTGACTAAAGAATTAAGTTTTAAAGGAGGAAATGTAAAGGAGGCATTTTCAATGGATGCGATGACCTCTTCCGGAGATTTCTTATTTATGGAAGAAGCAAATGTCACTTCAACCTTTGCACCCGAATACCACATAGGGTTACAGGCAAATTGGCAGAAAAACCATTTTTCAGGAAGTGCTGGTGTGTATTTTAAGAAGATTAATGGCACAAAAGAAAAGGATTACTCGGATACTAATAATAAAGCCGGACAAGATGAGGGAATTTCTTATACAGGGCGCGCTGTGTGGATGCCTTTAGCGGAATCCAAGGATGGAGGATTTCATTTAGGAGCAGCAGCTTCTTATCGTACACCCAAAACGACAGTTGGATCTTTGATGCCTAATACAGTGAGGTATTCTACTACTTCTTTATCATATATTAATAAGATTAAGTTTCTGGATACAGCCCCAATCACAAAGGTTGACCACGATTTATTACTTGGAACGGAGCTTGCGGGGTTCTATAAGGCTTTCCGTATGCAAGGAGAATATATATTAAACAAAACCTATCGCAATGAAGGGTTGGGCATAGAGAATTTTAATGGCTTCTATATTCAGGCTGCATACCTTTTGTTTGGTGGGCATCAGAAGTATAATGCATCGCGTGGCACCTTCGTTCAACCTTATGCAGGAAAGAACTGGGGGGATATTGAACTAGCTGCTCGTTTTGATCGTATTGACTTGAATGGTACCAATGTGATGGGAGGATCTGCAAATGGCTGGACATTTGGAGTGAATTATTATGCGACGCATCACTTCAAGGTTCAATTAAACTATTCTTATATAGACCACGATAAGTATGCTAATGCCTTCGGGTCTGCCGCTGTGGGATATAAAGAAAATGGCGAGATTGCGTATACTGCTAGTGAAGTGGATGAGAGTCAGGGTAAAAGTGGGAATGCGTATGGCATTCTTGGTGTTAGGTTGCAGTTAAGTTTTTGAATTAGAGATAGGATGGAGGGCGACAAGCTCTTTTCTTTGAAGAATATGGCACAAGAAATAGAACGTAAATTTCTCGTTATTGGTGAATTTAAGTCTTTGGCATTTGAACAAAGCCACATTGTTCAGGGGTACATAAGTAGTGCCCGTGGACGTACTGTGCGGGTGCGTATTCGTGACGATAAAGGATACCTTACTATTAAAGGAGCCTCCAATGCTTCTGGTACCAGCCGGTATGAATGGGAGAAAGAAATTCCGATTGCCGAAGCCAAAGAACTGATGAAGCTTTGTGAACCTGGTGCCATTGACAAGACAAGGTATCTGATTAAATATGCGGGACATACGTTTGAGGTAGACGAGTTCTGCGGAGAGAATGAAGGACTTATCGTAGCAGAGATTGAGCTTGCTGCAGAGGATGAAGCATTTGAGAAACCTGCTTTTATTGGCCAAGAGGTTACAGGCGATGTTCGCTACTATAATTCTCAACTGATGAAGCGACCTTATACTACTTGGTAATACTTAACACTGGAATCGACTTAGCCGAACATTATACAACGAATAACTGTTATCACCTAAAATAAATGCGATAGTTCAGTATGGAGAATATCTATAATTTCCTGCCAAAAGAATTGGTCACCTTCATATTGGTTACTCTGTTTTCGTTGCTTATCGGACTTTCGCAACGGAAGATTAGTCTGAAGAGGGAAGGGGAGACGACCTTGTTTGGGACTGATCGAACATTTACTTTCATCGGTATATTGGGCTACCTGTTATATATTCTCGATCCTTTGGAGATGCGTCTCTTTATGGGAGGTGGCTTGGTACTGGGAGGACTATTGGGACTCAACTATTATGTGAAGCAATCACAGTATCATGTTTTTGGAGTCACCACTATCATTATTGCACTCATTACCTATTGCATTGCACCGATTGTGGCTACTCAACCCTCCTGGTTTTATGTTATGGTAGTGGTAACCGTGCTACTCCTTACCGAATTGAAACATACCTTTACCGAGATAGCTCAACGCATGCAAAGTGATGAAATGATCACTTTGGCTAAGTTCCTTGCCATCAGTGGCATTATTCTTCCCATGCTCCCCAATGAAAATATTATTCCCGGAGTAAATCTCACTCCTTCTTCTATCTGGTTGGCAACGGTTGTGGTGTCGGGCATTTCTTATTTGTCTTATCTGCTGAAACGATATGTGTTTCGTGAATCAGGCGTTTTGGTATCGGGCATTATCGGGGGACTTTATAGTAGCACTGCTACCATCTCTGTATTGGCTCGTAAAAGTAAGCATGCTCCCGTTCATGAAATGGCTGAATATGCCTCTGCCATGCTTCTTGCCGTGAGTATGATGTTCCTGCGTTTCCTGATCTTGATTCTTATCTTTAGCCGGGATATTTTCTCGCTCGTTTATTCTTACTTGCTTGTGATGTCATTTACCGCCGCACTCGTAGCTTGGTTTATGTACTCAAGGCAAAAACGTTCAGAGAAAGCGGGCGCGATAGAAGAGGAAGAAGAAAGTAGCAACCCATTGGAGTTTAAGGTGGCTCTGATCTTTGCTATATTATTTGTTGTCTTCACACTCTTAACTCATTATACGTTAATCTATGCCGGAACGAAAGGGCTGAATCTGTTATCTTTTATTTCAGGTCTGAGTGATATCACTCCCTTTATCTTAAATCTGCTTCAGGGTACTGGTGGGGTAGCTGTGTTGGTGATAGCTGCCTGTAGCATGCAAGCTATTATTAGTAATATTGTAGTGAATATGTGCTATGCCATTTTCTTTTCCGGTAGAAGAAAAGAATTACTCTCGTTTATTCTTAGCGGATTTAGTGCTGTGATTGCAGTGAATGTTATTCTATTGCTGTTCTTCTATTTTATTTAATTCAGTATTCTATTCTTTTATTCGATGTATTCTAGTTGGTAAATAATATTAATTAGCATATATTTCATCTTTCTTAACTCCGATTATCTCGTAGGTACAGATAATCATCTTACTTTTGTTGCTGTATTGCAATGGATAAGCCTTTCTGTTGCTTGAGAATAGATGAACTAATACTGAGATAAAATGAAAAACAAAAAACTACTATTACTGTTGATGCTTATTGTATCCTCTGTTGCTTATTCGCAAACACCTGCTCCATTATCTTATACGATAAAAGGAGTGCTCATTGATTCGCTTACTCAAGAAGCGGAACCTTATGCTACTATCAAGATAGTGAAGAAAGAGGCGCCAGACAAAGCTGTAAGGATGGCGATAACAGATATAAACGGAAAATTTAAAGAGAAACTAGCAGATGTTGGTATTTACCAGATTACAATTACATCTACAGGCAAGAAACCTATTATTAAAGAATTCACTCTAAAAACCGGTGAAAATAATCTTGATTTTGGAACACTATATACTTCTGAAGCGACGAATGAGCTGAAGGGCATAGAAGTGATTGCGCAAAAACCACTTGTGAAAGTTGACATTGATAAGATAGAATATAATATTCAGGATGATCCCGATTCGAAGACCAACTCGGTGTTAGAAATGCTGCGGAAAGTACCTCTGGTGACAGTGGATGGCGAGGATAATATAAAGGTAAACGGGAGTAGCAGTTTTAAAGTGCATGTGAACGGGAAGCCTAACAATATGATGAGTAACAACCCCAAAGAGGTGCTGAAGAGTATGCCGGCAAATTCAATTAAATATATTGAAGTAATAACCAATCCCGGAGCAAAGTATGATGCCGAAGGAGTCGGTGGAATTTTGAATATTGTTACCGTAGGTACCGGCTTTGAAGGTTATACGGTAACAATAAGCGGGGATGTGTCTAATACAGGTGCGGGTGGAAGCGTTTATGGTACAGTGAAGAAGAATAAACTCACTGTGACAGGCAATTATAGCTATAGTCTGAATGATTATCCCGCAAGCTATTCGAATACGCAGCGTGATGACTATTCAGCAGAAACTAAGCTAAACTCAACTAGTAAGAATGCAAATGACGGCTCTTTCCAAAATGGGAGTCTTGAAGCCAGTTATGAAATAGATACGCTCCGATTGATTACTCTTTCATTTGGAATGTATGGGGGTGGCAATGACGGAACAAGTGTTGGGCAGACTGAATTAACGGATGCTTCTAACAGTTCAATCTATAATTATAGCATGAATAGTAAGTCTGATAATTCGTGGTATTCTATTCGTGGCAATATCGATTATCAGCGTCTGTTTAAGGTAAAAGATCGCATGCTTACGTTCTCTTATAAAATCAACACGCAACCCGAAACGTCTGATTCCCGCTCTCGCTATACCATAAATAATATTCCTGATGAATATTTGCAATTGCTAAGCCTGAACGACCAGCGTATGGATGGTAAGACGAATACTACGGAACATACTTTTCAAATAGATTATACCACACCTGTAGGCAAGTTACATACCATTGAATCCGGAGCGAAATACATTATTCGTAATAACACGAGTGACAATAAGTTCTATTTGGCCGATAGCGGTAGTGATGAATATTCTTATAACGAAAGCAGAAGTAGTAACTATGAACATCTAAATAATATTCTTGCAGCTTATGCAGGATATGCCCTCAAATATAAGAACTTTTCGGCAAAAGCGGGAGTGAGATATGAACACACGCTACAAGATGTGAATTATTTGGTGGGTACAGGAGAAGACTTTAAGGTGAATTTTGATGATGTAGTACCGTCGACTAGTGTAGGGTTGAAGATCGGCCAGACGCAGAATATTCGTGCCGGATATAATATGCGTATATGGAGGCCCAGTATCTATTACCTGAACCCTTATGTAGATAAAAGTGATCCTACAAATATTAGTTATGGTAACTCGGAACTGGAGAGCGAGAAGAGCCATGCGCTCAATCTGAGTTATAGTAGCTTTACTGCCAAATTTAATTTGAATGTGACGCTGAGGCACTCCTTTACTAATAATAGTATTGAAAGTTATAGCTTTCTGGAGAATGGTATCTTGAATACTACGTATAAGAACATTGGAAAGAGCAAGAATACCGGAATGAGCTTATACGTTAACTGGAATGCCTCTTCTATGACCCGGATTTATATGAACGCCAGCGGAGGATATAGTGACTACCGCAGTCCGGCTCAGGGATTAAAGAATTACGGTTGGGACGGTTATGCTTATGGTGGTGTTCAGCAAACCTTTCCTCTAGATATACGTATCAGTCTCAATTTGATGGGTGCAACTCCTTATACGACGTTGCAAGGGAGCGGTAGCGGTTTTTATGATTATGGACTGAGTGTAAATAAGTCTTTTCTCGATAAACGGCTTACCGTAAGTGCTTTTGCTAATAATTTCTTAAAGAAATACCTCTCTAGCACTTCTCGTATAGAGAGTGAAACTTTTCTGCAAAGAAGTGAATACCGATATTCGCGGCAGCGTCTTGGAATCAGCGTGAGCTATCGAATCGGTGAATTGACGGCAAGCGTGAAGAAGGCGGCTCGAAGTATTAATAATGATGATGTGAAAGGTGGAGAAGGCGGCGGAGATGGAGGCGGTTCAAAATAAGTTAAAGGGTCTTTTCTTTTTTACCTGAAAGCTTGACTTTCGTTGTTGAAAGTAGTATTTTTGTAAGTGTAATCATAAAGTATATTCAATTTATAGTGCACAAAAAGAGGGAAGTTATTGCTTCCCTCTTTTTGTGTATACACCGGGCTCTTTTGGTCAACTGCACGTCATTTTTGCCCCAACTGCACCGTTCACTTTACTCAAAAGACGGTTGCACTTTGCCCGAAAGACGGTTGCACTTGACTAAAATGCCTATATGTCATCGGAATACCTCCTTATGAAAAGACGTTTTTTCTTAATGTTATCCTGAAAACTTCTTTTCCCTTCTCAACTATACCTTCTACCGTTAATAATTTGTAAACTTGCTCTTGACAAGAATGAGTTCAGAAAGATTGTTTGTTCCGAATTATCTTTCGTTCATGATGCTTTGTTCGTGGCTAATTGAAGCCTAACTTCTTAAGTCCTTGCTGCACGTCCGGATGACTCATAAAGAGCTTCCACAGCAAACCCGAGCGATGATTCTCGATCATTACGGCTATCGGTCCCTGATCTATGGCCAGATAACGTTTTGGATACCAATTGGCTGTTTCGCTGAAAGCATCATAAAAGCCATATTTTCCATAAACCTTATCGCCCATAGCATAAAGATGACGCATTACCTTTAATGAATACTCTGGCGTATAAACGATGGAAGAAAGTGCAGCAGTGGGAGAGATCACTCCCAGGTCACTCGTTTCATTCGGCGCATGCGCAGCATATCCGTCAACCGAATAGCTTGCTGTTAATCCCCAGCAATCATCACCATATCCTTTGTAACTTTTAGGGTTACGGATGCAATAAGCCCGATTCACAAGTGTAAGATTCTTCATCTCATCAAAATAGGACGCATATTTATCTTTCAGATTAGTAGGGTTTAGTCCTAGGAACGAGTAATGTGCCCAGAACAATGGACTTGCGTCAGTACCTTGATAGCGCAATTGGAGTGGGATGCTTTCTACTTCGTGTGGCGATACAATGGCTCCGCTCTCGGCCCAACCTTCGTGATAGACTTCGGCCGGTATTCCGTGTGTGGGCGATGATGCAGCTAGCACGTACATGATAAGGCACTCATTATATCCTCGTACGGGGAAATTCATCTCCCACGCATAGTCGGGACTCCAGTGCCAGTAGAGGACATTCTTTTCGTTACGATACCAATCCCATTCTACTGCCTGCCAAATGTTGTCTATTCGTGCCGCCAGTGCTTTTTCCTCTTCGCTTCCATTGAGATAATATTGGTGTACAGCCAATAAACCTTGTATCAAAAAAGCTGTTTCTACTAAGTCACCACCATTGTCTTTCAATCCGAAGGGTTTCACCTTTCCAGTTTCTCCATTCCACCAATGCGGAAAAGCGCCATGAAAACGGTCGGCTTTTTCGAGGAAGCCGACTATTTTATTCATTCTTTCCAATCCTTCTTGGCGAGTTACATATCCACGGTCAATGCCTGCCAGTATGGCCATGATACCAAAACCACTTCCACCTGTCGTTACGATGTTCTTATCATTTTCCGGATAGATTCCGTCTACATGATAGCGTTCACGAGCCATGCCACTGGTGGGTTCGGCTCCATCCCAGAAATAGTTGAATGTACTGCGTTGCACACTGTCCATCAGTGCATCGTCGGATAGTTCGGCCTCGGTGTTGTCGTCGGCTTTACTTCCTCCTTTGCAGCCTGTTGCAGCAAATACGATAAACAGAAGTATGAATTGTTTGAATAGGTTCATCTCTTTATCTTGTTTATGGGTTAAGAGTAAAATGTGCTGTTTGCACATCACGGCTATTGCCTCCAATCATCACATCGAAATCTCCCGGTTCGCACACAAACTGCAAGTCTTCATTGTAGAATTTAAGTAGCTCGGGTGTAATTTTGAAGGAAACCTCTTTTGACTCTCCTGCTTTCAGGGTTATTTTGTTGAATCCTTTAAGCTCTTTCACCGGGCGGGTGATGCTGCCTACCAAGTCGCGTAGATAAAGTTGCACTACTTCGCTTCCTTCTCTGCCGCCTGTGTTGGTCACAGTTACAGTAGCTGTCAACTCCCCATTACTATTCATTGCTGTCGAACTTAGTGAAACATTGCTATACTTAAAAGTGGTGTAGCTCAGTCCGTAACCAAAAGGATAAAGCG
>DBTL01000046.1:0-598 GCA_002307035.1 Bacteroides sp. UBA1317 | reverse complement strand
GTCCGTAACCAAAAGGATAAAGCGGATCGTTGCTCACATCCAGATAGTTGCTGCGGAACTTCTCGAACCATCGGCCTTCACCCAGTGGGCGGCCGGTATTCTTATGACTGTAGTACAAAGGAAGCTGACCTACATTTTGAGGAAAAGTAGTTGTCAGTTTACCGCTAGGGTTTGCATCGCCAAACAGAACATCACTGATGGCATAAGCAGCTTCGCTACCTCCGAACCAGACGTTCAGTATGGCCGGAACATGTTCGTTTTCCCATGCTAACACTACTGGTCGTCCGGTGAAAAGAACCAATACCACCGGTTTACCTGTTTTTAGTAATTCTTTCAATAATGTGCGCTGCACGTCCGGCATATCCAGATTGCTGCGGCTGCTACTTTCACCGCTCATCTCTGATGATTCGCCTAAAGCTGCAATGATAACATCCGCATTAGCCGATACATTGAGTGCCTCGTCGAGCAGCTCTTGGCTTGTGCGATTGTCTCTGTTCAGGCTGCGCCCGAAGGTTGTTGCACGTTCCTCGTATGCGGCATCTTCCATCAGGTTACTTCCTTTCGCATACACAACGTTTGCTTTTTTGCCTAGTACCTC
>DBTL01000047.1:21521-37591 GCA_002307035.1 Bacteroides sp. UBA1317 | reverse complement strand
GAGGGGTCGTGGATAAAAGGAACGCCAACTTGTGCGGATGCTTTCTGGAATATAGGCGCAGACATCAGGGCCGCTCCCAGCAATAATATATTTCTTGTCTTCATGGTCATGGTTGCGTGATTGTAATGTTCTTAACCGGCGTGCCGTCCTCGTGGAGGAAGCGGACGCAAAAATCGCTCATTCCGGGACCGTTGATGACGGCTCCGCGCAGGATGCTACGCCCTTTCTTCAAGGTGATGCGACGTGACAGGCAGTCGTCCACCACCATGCGGCGGTCGCCTGCGAGCAGCAGAATTTCTTCACCGTTGAGCCACCAGTCCGATGCGGCGTTGGAACCTACCGAAAGACGTATATTCGTCAAGTCTTCGGGAGAGTCAATAACTGTGACTGCCCAGAACACGATGCCGTACACCGACTTCTTTAGCGCAGCGGCGAAGCGGTATAGCTTCACGTTATACAGCTTGCTGTCCAGTGCGTGCCAAACTAGTTTTTGTTTACCCACTTTCACCTTGTCGCCGTCTTTGGGCAAGATGACGAACTGCTCCTTAAAATAGAGCGTATCGAAAGCCTGGCGCAGATAGCTGTCGGTAAAGACAGTATTCGAACGGTTGGGCTTGCTGATAGGTTCCAGCAACATCCAGCGGCGGATGAAGCCCTTGTCATCGGGCACGGCGGCATCCTTTGTGGACGGCGCGAAGTAATCGGCCAGGTAAGTGGGCGTTTGTATCGGCTGCGGTTGCCGCGGGCTGGGAAGTCCTCCCGGCATAGGGTTTGGAGCAGGATGTGTGGTCGCACCGGCAATGTTGTGTTCGTTGGGCGCGCTTCCTTCGGGGAAAGACTCTTGCTGGGCATTCGCTGTCAATGACAACGCCAGCAGGGAGGACAAAACAAGCTTTAATAAAATTTTCATAAGGAATCTCCTAGATATTTAAGTCAAGTTGGACTCACACCCAGATACACACAAAGAGCCTGGATACAAATCACTTTTTTCATTCTTGTGATTAGTCTAAAAATTAACAACTTCACCGACAAATGTAATAATAAAAAAGAATAGTGGAGTTTAAAATGAATATTTTTTTCTATTATTAGTTCTGGAGAGAAATATATCTAAAATTAAAAAAATCTGAGGAGCGTAGTCCCTCGGGAATTGGGCAACGAAAACCGATAAGATTGAATCGTCAACTCAGCCAAGACTTCATAAGCATACGTATTAGCTATAATTATCTGATTTCATCCATCTTCTTTAATTCTTCCTCTGTTTCAAAACGAACTCGATCTGAAATTATCGTTTCCGGAAGTTTGCCCGACAATTTCGCTTTCAAGTTAAAAATCGAACCTCCTTCTTGGTATATTGCCTTAATTCCAATAATTAAAGTGTCTCGTTTTACAGTTACCTTATATATTTTTTCTTCCGAAGCATCGTCATGAAACAGACTAGCATATTTAGATGCAGCCATATCGTGAATATCTTCATTTTCAGGAAATTTCATTAATGAATACTGATTTTTCTTTTCGTTCAGTAGCACTAATAAACTAAAATCATCACAACTAGTTAAACCGTCCTCATCTGAAGCACCCATTTCAAAGTTAGTGATAGGAAATAAAATAAGTTTTTCTTCCTTTTCATTTTGAATGCTGAATTTTTGTTGACTGTTGATTTCATAAACATCTTGTCCGAAGACTATATAATCTTTATCAACATACTTCACTTTTAAAAAATTTGCTTTTTCGCAGTTGTCCGTTTCACCTTGAAGATTATACATCTTAGCACTCTTCTCTAAGATTTGCACTGGCGCTATTTTAGCTATTTCAAGTGTTCCTATGCTTTTCAGATTATTATCAAAGAGTCGGACTTTTCCTTTTAAAAAGATTCCGTCGACAACGTATTGTTTGAATGCAATATTACTTACTGGTAAGTTTAACGCTTCAGAAAGCGAATCTTTCTCGATTATCTTTGATTCAGCAGTAGAAATATTGCTTTTCTGTCCACAACTCATCAACAGTAGAAATGTCGATATATAAATTAAAGCCTTCATATATATTTTTCTTGCAAATATATACAACTCTCCTAATATAGACAATATTCTTACTTATTTGCCGTTGAAATTCTTATTCCATTATGGATAAATAAATGTTCACGCATCGACTTTCCCGAAATGGTAACACCTTCATTTACCACAAGAGCAGTTTCCTGCAAAGTGAGTCTATTGCCCTCTATACGGTTACTTTCGTAGGTATATTCAATATCCAAAGCATCTTGAATTTTCTTCAATGCTTCTTCGGGGAGTGGACGCAAAGTTGACAGTTGGTATTTAAGAACATCCACTTCTTTGAGCATATCTCCTATTTCTTCATTCATGATCATTCTATTTCTTTGATTCGTTCCACTTGTCTATTCAGGAAGTAGTTTGCGTATGCGGTATAATCTCCCGTTTCGTAGAACGCAACTCCGATAGGTTCGCCAAAGGATGATTCAAGATGAATTGCGCCTTCTCCTGTTGTTCTTTACCAAACACCTGTTCCATAATCATAACGTTGAAGCAAATGATTCTACTACATATAGGAAATTATACTTATCCAAAAAAGAAGTAAGCCTTGGTAGCTCATTTTGCACTTCCATTTTGCTTTCTGAATTTGCAGCATCAAATATAAGGAATAAAATTTAGCCCTCAAATAATAAACAGATTTTCCAATCACTAAAGAAGAACGATGGAATCTGATTTGTTGTCTAGATATGTTGTGGGTGATAATTGATTTGCTGGCCAATAGCGACATGCCCAAAAAGCCGGCTATTAGAAAAGGGCTTCTATATGATGCCCTCATGACCATAGAAGAATCAAGTACGACGCAAAGAGGAAGCTGCACATAGGAACTAAAAACGAGCGAACGTTAAATGATATCAAAACCAATATCACAATAAAGCAGATTGATTGATATTAAAATCAATATCACTATCTTTGCATAGTCATTAAACAAAAGCCTACAATGAAATATTCAGAATTAGAAAAAAACTTAAAAAGGGTGGATGCCACTTTCTACGTGATGGCAAAAAGGAAGAAAAGATCAAGATGAAGGCAAAAGTAATTATTGAAAGAGGAGCTGATGGCACATATAGTGCTTATATTGCGACCGATAATATTCCTTATGGAATCATAGGAGAAGGAAACTCTGTATCCGAAACTATCGAAGATTTTAGAGCCGGATACGAAGATATGAGGGAATCTTACGCACTTGACGGGAAAGAATTTCCAGAGTGTGAATTTGAATATGTATATGACGTAGCTTCATTTCTGCAAATGTACGCTTACGCATTTACATTAGCCGGTTTATCAAGAATAACGGGCATTGCGCAAGGGCAATTAAGTCATTATGTTACAGGGCATCGTAAACCTTCAATCAGTACAGTTAAAAAGATAGAAGATTCAATGCATACATTTGCAAACGAGATTGGGAATGTTCGCTTTGTTTAATGACAGATCAAACTAATATTCCCAACAGGTCCGAGCATCATTGCCCGGGCTTTCTTTTTACTTTTTATTATTCTAAATGATGAAAGAGGCTATCAGATGGCAGGAAGTGAATATATCACCCCAAATGTGCCACTTGTATCACTCACAAATGTGCCGGATATATCACTCTTAAATGTGCCACTTTTCACAGGCTGTAATTTAGATTGCAAAAGTAATTATTTATATTGTTTTTTAGGTCTCATAGACTCTCCTTTTAATTCTATTCGGTTGGCATTGCTTGTTAAACGATCCATAATAGCATCTGCCAGAGTTGGTTCGCCAATGTAGTCATACCACTTTTTTATTGGAAGTTGTGATGTTATTATCACTGCTTTTCTTTCATAGCAATCTTCAAGGATTTGTAAAAGAGCCAGCCGTGAGTTGTTATCTAACGGTTGTAGACCAAAGTCGTCAAAAATGATCAGGTCATTTTTCTCAATGTGATTGATTACTTTCAACAGGGTACCGTCAATTTTTGATAGAGCAATTCTCTCGACAAACTTATTCATGCTAAAGTATTCAACCCGATAGCCCAGATAGCATGCTTGCCTTCCAAGTGCACAAGCCAGATAGCTTTTTCCGCAACCGGTTTTTCCCTCTATCAGCAGATTTTCGGCTTTATTTATGAAGCTGCAGTCAGACAAAGCCAGCAGCTGATCTTTTGTAAAATTCCTTTCCGCAGTGCATATAACCTCTTCCATAACTGCATTATAGCGAAGTTTGCTGGTCTTGAGGTACATTTCTGTTCTTCTCTGGTTGCGATAAAATAATTCGGCTTCAGCCATCTTGCCTACCAGTTGTTCCGCCGTTGGACGTTCCTGTACCGGCATGTTCAGTGAGGCCTTAAAGGTCTGTGCCATACCTTTGAGTTTCAGACCCTCCAGGTGATCTATTGTCTCTTGATTGTTCATAATTAAAATGGTTTTAAATTGTAAATATATAACTGACTATTTATTCATAAGTGGCAGCTCCACGTACATTCTCATTATGTGGGATATAGGACGATTCCGTTTCTTGTGGTATATCTTCCTTGTCCAGATTCCTTTCAAGGATGCTTTTATCATCTGATAATTTACCGCAGTAGTGTTGCCTGTCCGCTTGCAGGCCGCTTCAAGTCTGGCCGGAGAAAACTTTCTGGACAAGAAAAGGATGCCCTGACATGATTTATAGGACTGTTGTATAAACGGCTTTGATTCAAGGATTACCTCCATGACATGAGTGGTATGCTCACCGATATATTTTCCTTGCCGGCTAAAGTAATCCGCATTATACTCCTTGCTTCGCTGATAGGCCTGATGACGGGCAGGCATGTGGGTGAACTCTGTTGTGTATCCGCCCTGTGAGAACGATCTCTTATGAAGGGCAATCCGCCTATGGTTCACATATATCTCTACTGTCTGGTAATCATATACGGCTCTTGCCTTTTGATGGACATATTCGTAAGGGATACTGTAAAAGTGTCCTTCCTTGCCAATCTGAACATGATAAGTTCCGCTTATGGTAAAATCTTTGCTGTACTTAAAGGCATAAGCTTCTGCAGGAAGTGGTTTCATAAAAGGAAGCTCTTCTTTTTCAAAACGTTCCATGCGGCTGTAGGGGCAACCTTGCATTTTCCGGCTGTTAAACTCATCCAGCAGTTCAAAAACACGACTATTCAAGGCTTCCAGACTGTAAAAAACATCATTGCGCATCCGGGCATAGATGTACTGATAAGCTTTGTTGACCAGCCCTTCTACCGGAGCTTTGTCTTTAGGATGAACAGGGCGTGTTGCTGTTAGTTCTGTGTCATAGTGTAGGCCCCATTGCAGCGCAGCCTCGTTAAACGTTGGCTCATGCAGGTCTGAACGCCTCACCCACTGACGCATGTTGTCACTTTTAACCGATTCTGTTGTTCCACGGAAGTATTCCATACATTTGGATAGTCCATAATAAAAATGTTCCTGGGTAGCGTTCAGCAAAGCCATAACAAACGACAGTGAGCTGCAGGGAAGAATACAGCATAACACAACCACGGCTGCTTTCATCCCCGTCTTCTTGTCTGTAATGTAAAGATTGTCTCCCGCAAAATCAACCTGACTTTCAAAACCGGGCAAATAGGTGTTGTGATACGAGTAGGTATGTGCTTTTTCGTATGTTTGTAAAAGAGCCTTAAAGCGTGTGTAACCATAGCCTGGTGAGTGCGCATCTCTATACTCGGTCCAAAGTAGTTCGTAAGTCATGTGCTTCCGCTCCATTTCTTTCATATAGAAAGGCAATAGTGGCTCCAATTCATTGAAACGCTCGTCTGTGCTGGGTTTATATTCCTCCTTCTGAAGGATACCGCATAGTCCCAAATCATCCAGCAACAATAGTTCCTTGTAGCTTTTGCCCGATGAATCGGCACGCTGTTTATACACTGAAACCGAAGTCCGACTTATACGCATTTTTGTACTTATACTCCGTTGAGACAGATTCAGGTCAAAGTACTGGACCATTTTTCGTAATTCTAGCATTGTAATCTTAATGTTTGCCATGGTATCATTTATCTCTTTTAAGATAAAGATATCATGAATGGTTAATATGATTACAGCGCTGTGAAGTTATTTTCCCGGCACATTTGTGGGTGATACGGGTGGCACATTTAAGAGTGATACACCTGGCACATTTGTGAGTGATATAGGTGGCACATTTGAAGTGATATTATCACAGGAAGAATAAAAAACCTTCACTCAAAAAGGGAAAAAGCCCCTGAAAACTAAGATTCAAAGGCTTTTTCAATATTATACAAACACTATAAATTACTTTCCCAAATTTATGGAGGGTTGATTCGAGCTTGAAAACTGATTCTGGACGATATTATTTTTGATCGTCATCACTCCAACTGTTTTACAGTGCGTTACAATTTTATCAATAAACTTTTCGTTTAGTCTATAATAACCCTATTTTATGAGTGGTCATTTTTCAACTCGTTTATTTTTTGTTCTATTGAAAAATTCATTGCGCCCTCTGATTCTCGACGCATCATATTATATAGACACTCAGGAAGTAATGGGCTATTAATTCTATGCAAATAAATTTTATCTTGAATTTGTCTTAGTAAATGATTATCAATAGCATCACCAATTTTAACAATAGCTAATTTATCTTCAATCAATTCTTTAAGTTCTTTCAAATTTTCAATTGCTTCTTTATTGCTAGAAATTTGCTTAGAGACTAATACAAGAACTGGTAAAAGTGGTAATAATACATTAAGTATAAATTGAGATATTGTAATTTCAAAATGACCAGCAAGAATAAACAAAAAAAGAAAAGTAAAACATGCTAAAAGCAGCATATTTTTAGAGTATCGTTCTCTCAATGCAAAGTCATAATTACAACTAGTCCTTTGACAAAGCAATGTTGCAATATTAGTATCAACAGCCAAAATCTCATTAGAATACCAACCGTACAAATCATCTAAGGTATTTCTTTTTATATACTTATTGTAGTACCTAAATATTAGTTCATGATCAGGCTTTTGGGGGATAAGCATTTTATTCCAATTAATATAAAGGACATTCGTATCAAATTTTTCTTGAATTGATGCTGCCAGATTTTTGAGTTTTGAAGTCTTGCCCTCACAGAAAAGCTCAATGAAGGTTGCTAATATTGTATATAAAGCCAATAGCCACAATACATTGTATTCATCATTCTTTATGAAAGGGCTAATTAAAGAAATAAGTATAGGTATTGGTACTGCAATTACAACTTGAAATATATATATTTTTTTCCCCTTTTTATAAATTTCTCTTTGCGCAGCAAGAAACGTTATACTATTGTCAGAATTTTGTTCTTGAATTATATGTTCACCTATTTTATTCATATTCAGGAAAATCATTGCCGAAGATTGTTCTCCATATATTTATTGCTTTCTCTTGATTCTTTTCTGTGAACTCTGCTTCATAAGCTTCACATGCCTTATCGTATGTGCTACTAGCCTTTTGGGCTATTTTATTTTTATCATCATATGATAAATCATTTAGATTTGATTGAAATCCCTTTGGGTCGAGAATATCATTATAAATAGCAGTCTTTAAATGGAGCCAAAAATATTTCAAATTATAGTCAATATAATCTTGGATTTTTTCTAGAGAATCAAAGTAATTAAGAATTATATTTTCAAATAGATAAGAGGAGATTGTTGGCATTTGAGCATAAGCATTCCAGTATTTTAAGGTTCTGATAATCTGTAAAATTTGGCCATCATGTTTCTGATTAATAGCTATAACACGTTCTTGATCAATTCTTGGATCTGATGCCTTCCAGCCTCCAGAACCATCGGGTATTAAATAATAACCAGTATCAGTATATAATGCTGGAACAATATCAAAATTCCATTCGTAAGAACTTAATTTTAAAGTTGCAGCTTCTTGCCTTCTATGCTTTTCTGCAGATTTATAATGCTCTACATTATTAAGAGAGGAAACTATTTTATTAACAACCTTTGCAGAATTGAGTATCCCATACTCATTGCACAATTTTCTCAAGTTAGATGCACTTTCTGGAACTGAAAGAAGATATATTTTCCCATAAGAATACGCCAAATAAGTACTGCCTTCTGCACTAAATGTTAATATTAGATCAATATCATCTAGAGGCCTAATCTTTGTATTTCTGGCAAAAGATCCGAATTTCAGATGCCTACCATCATATAATTTGGGAAAATCATCAACCTCATTTGGAAGTCTCTCTAGCTGTTTAATTAACCAATCTCGACTCAATCTAGCAATTTTTGTCCTCTCAGAATCCAGGTTGACAATATTCTTATTGAACTCCGCAAATGCTTCATTAACTGTTTTTGCCATTTTTCTTAGTGTATAGTTTAAATTGTATTACATATTTACCATTAGCGACAATTTTATACGACATCACCTAAATCATAAATTAGGTGCATAAAAACACTTACTTATTAGCCTACATTATACACTTTTTTTAAAGGTATATGTTGCAATTTGCAAATATATTAAAAAGCACGTTATAACCATCAAATGAGCTTAATATTTTCAGTAAACTTTTATCAGTGTCAGAGAATACAATTTTACTATCAATTCTGCACAGCTAAGAATAAATGGAAGTTGCTAGGAAGCAAAAGAATTAAATAAGGAGTGCAAAAACAATTAAAATGGTCTAAACGATCAAAAATCATTCCGCATGATTCTACCTGCAAGCTACTTGTGTACATAGAAACTAAAAAGAGCCCATAAGAATTAAATATTAAGAGTTCTTTCAATATCATACAAACTATTATAGATTAATAGACAAAAGCTCTTTGCCTAATTTATGAAGGGCAGATTCGAGCTTAAGAGCCTGTTCCGGACGGGGTTTTCTGTTTCCTGATGAATAATGCCATAATTGTTTTTGATTAATACCCGTAATACGTTCTAATCCTGCCTTAGAGAATATGCCCGCATAAAAATCTAATAATGATTTTACATCCATTTGGAATACAAGTTCAAAATCTCCTTGCAATTCTTCTGGTACATTGCATCCTAATTCAGTGCATTCTTCTACCAACGCATCGATGGCTTCGTACATGTTAGTTTTAATTTCATCTACAGTTTTACCAGTTGTCACAATTCCATCAATGCCATCTAAATAAGCTGAATAGTTTTTATCAGCTCTCTCAATAACCACTTTAATTGTTTTCATCTTCATAAGTTTTTTTGTATATATCCATATCTGCCTATTTTTTTAGATGGAGGTTAATCTTTTAGCCCCGCCTCCCTCAAAATAGAACCCAACGTTCCATCTTTTAATTCATCATTTAATTTCCCTGGTATTGGGATTGGCCTTCTTGCGCCAGGCTTATAATAAATTCGATGATCACCCTTTGTCCTCTTATACTCCCATCCGTTTTCCTCTAATAGAGTAATAGAGCGGAAAGGAAGAATTACAAATTAAGAACTATTGGCTGATTAGTTATTACATAGTTTTCATCCAGTATACTTCCATTAATAAAAGTAGTTTGAGCACTTTCATATACCCCATAAGCCTCATGAATATGACCAAATAAATGATATTGAGGCTTAATTGACTTTACTTTTTTGAGTAGACTTTCACAGCCTACATGTAAGCCTGACTGTGTTTGATCGAGAATGCCAAAAGGTGGACCATGCGTAATAAGAATGTCTGTACTTTCAGGAATCTTATTCCAATACTTAGCAATTTCTTTACCTCTATCTCTATTGAATGCCCAATTAAAGAATGTCGGAGTAATAGGAGAACCCCAAAAACTAATCCCTTCTATTGTCACCCCTGTATCGCAGAGGTAATAAGTATTTTGAGGTAACATTTTCTGCACTCTATTTACAGTTTCATCTTCAAAATAAAAGTCATGATTACCAGCTATGAATATTTTATACTGGAAGTCTAGTTGGGAGAACCACCTGATAAAATCTTCTATTTCATGATCTTCACCTCTTCTCGACACATCTCCGCTATGAATCAACAGATCTGCTTGAGGAAGATTTTTCAATTTTCGGTGCTGGCCGTGAGTATCAGATATAAATAATATTTTCATTCTCAGATAATGGATTTAAATCCACTGAATAATTGTATAATCGTAAAATAGAACGGTTAACATTATTTCTCCATAAGAATAAATGTCATTAGGATAATAGCTTATACCATCCTTTGTAATAGATTCAAGGTAAGCCTAGGTAGAGTACCTATAGCTTGCCTTGAATACTTGATTTTATTAATCATTAGTAAATACATTATCCATTTCTTTCATCATCTTTCGCAAATTACCGATTATAACATCTTTATTTAATGATGGAGATTCATATCCGCAATTATCAGCAGAAAGGTTTTCCCGCCATGTAAGATCAAACATTTTAGCAATGTGTAGAAGCGCATCTCTATCGCCTTGTTTATCCTCACAATCAAATAATAATAACTTGTACATATCTGTTCCATTAATATTTTCGCTGAACAGCATATGAATTTTTATTTTTTTCTCTTTATGCTCAAAGTAGCTGTATGTACCGCCTGATTGAAAGAAGTCTAATCTCCATTTTTCTTCATTCCAGAATCTATCTTTTAGTAGATCCAAATATAACCTATAAGATTTCAAATTGGCATGAGGGCCGCTTTGCCTATCTCTTGCTATTAAGATCCAACAGTCTTTACTACTATCGTATTGCATATTTTTTTCTTCACAATATTCAATCAGCTTCGGAATCTCCACAAATTCAGCATAATCTTTATTGCTAGGATTATTCTTTATCATTTCGTTTAGCTTTTCATAAATTTCTATTTCACTTTTATCTAATAGCTCATGGAAAAACAATTCAAATTCTAACTTATTGTCGCTAATTAAAGTTTTCCAATCGGAAAATTTCCAGCAAAATGAATAATTTGTATATCCTCTAAATATTCGTGGATACCCAGAAAGATCTCTTGTCAGTAATGCCATGCGAGTTACATCTAGGCCAGAATAATCCATCTCATCATGAAATAGAGTAGAGAAGGCTTTGCTGTATCTTTCAAAGACTTCAAATTCAAAGTCATGTCCGCCACTCCACTCTAAGATAGGCATTATCTCTCCATTCCAGACTTTATGATTTTCTTCTTCCCAAAAGAGGTTTTCAAGATCTTCTCTATTGTTTGCTTTGACATATAATTCAAATTTAAGTTTTTCTTCATCTGTCAACAATTGCTTCGAGACATTTTCCATAGAGAGCATTGATGCAATATCGGCAGATGGTAATTCCTTTATAATTCTTATAGCAACAGGCAATACATCAGCTATAGCTTTACTCAAATTTCCATTACGAGCCATATTTTCAAAGAATCTCTTAACCCGTATAACATTACGTACATCGTCTTTTCCAAAACGTTTGATGTATTCTATAACAGGTAAAAGTTTGAACCAAACGATTTGATCATTCATGCTCTCTGGCGCCAACCAATCTCGATTGTTAGGGAAGACTTCCGATTCTGTAAAGGCTAATTTTACGATTTCAAAATACTGTCGTATGTCTGGCAGCTTCAAATCGTTAATATTTACCCTGCCTCCATTTGCAATATACTCAAAAATCCCTTCCTCTTTTGTATTAAGTAATATCAACCAGCGAAAAAATTCAAGAAATCCTTTATCTGCAGTATCATTTGTTTTGAGGCCTGCTCCTTTTCTATCTCCTTTTCTATTTAGCCAGAAAAAAGTTTCCCAATCTTCCCATAATTTACTGGCACTTTGTTGTTCTTCCTGAGGTAATCTATTAATAAATAGAGGTTTTAGGTTCTCTGTTGCTGATAGAGGTTCTCCTGTCGTATTAATAACAACAAATGTTTCTTCTCCGTTTTTTCGATTTTTCATATCATAATACATAAATGTCAATCTTGTGCTAACATATTTTCCAAAAGACTCAACATCAACATTTTGTATTTCTTCCTCTATTACATAAAGTGTCGCTAACATGCTTTGTATACTCGGATCAAGATCATAATCGTTGAAATACCATGCTTGGTTCCGGATATCTTTAACAGATAAATCTTGGTTTTCTATAAAGAAAAAATAAACAAGGTCACTCAAAAAATACAATGTACTTTCTCTAATAGCATATTGTAGGTAAGGTTCTTTATCATCATTCAATTCCTTGTCAGAAATTAAGAGGTCTTTAAAGTTATTGTCTTTTGATTTATGATTTAACATACCCAATAACAGAAATAGAGTTGTAATCCGTTGCTGCCCGTCACATAATTGAATGTGACCTTGCGGTAATTCATATCCATAAATCAACCCCATGTTCAAATCTGTTCGGTTTTTTAGAGATTCGTTTTCGATCAGGCTCAATAAAAAGTCTTTTGCCAAATTACTATCTCCTCCCCAACAATAATCACGTTGTAAATCAGGTATTACTATTTTATTGTCTCTCGAAAACAGGGTCGAGAGTGTATATGATTCTCCAGTGTTAAGCTTCTTGTATCTCATAATATCCTTTAATTTCATCGATTCTTTTTTTGTTATTATCTTCAATTTCTTCTGCGCCCCATCTCTCTTTTGAAAAAACAGAAATAGTATGTAATAATCGTTGACTTTTGAAAGCTTTATCTTTAGTAAGGTTGAAATATATAGATTTTTTCTGATTGAAGTCTTTTGCTCCAAACTTTGAATTATCATTCTTATATAGCAATACTAAATTACCAATACAATGCTCGTTACTCTCGATATTGCTGTTAGGTCCGGACAGTTCAAATGCACGCGATTTTGCATGAATATGTTCCAATGACCTTGCCTCCCAAATGGAAAAGTCAAAGGCTCTACCCAAAGCAGTATCTGCTTCAACGTTCAATCTAAGCAATTGCAAATAAGCATACTCATGTTTTTCTTTATGTTCATATAATAAAGCATCTGTAATTGCATCTAACATATCTTTGATAGCAATTTCAACCATACCTACAGCCTTCGCTACATTTTCTTTTTCGAATAAATTGCTTTCCTTCTCAGTTAATTTCGCCATAATTTGAGCATGAGATAATTTAAGATATGCATATTTCAAATAAATATCAATATTTATGTTTGAACCACTTACAAAATATTCTCTTATAAAATATACCCGGTTTTCTTTCCCAAATATAGTCAATATTGCCCCTATCTTATTATGAAGTTCTTTACTATCATCAATACTGTTATAAACATCTTCGAACTTCTTTTGCAGTTGACGCAATTCATAGAATGTATTTTTGGCAGCCCATACATTTCCCTTCTCCTTATCTCGAAGAAAATTATCTCGAAAATTATCAAAATTAAACTTCGTTTTTCTTTTGTTTGAATAGTAAGTTTCTACCAACAATCCCATAGCGTTAACAGTATGATAGAATGATTGAACTTCGGGCTTATTCCACCAATAAGTCCATTTGTCCCATTCTCTAGCATACTTGCTTCGCAATAAATTTTGTTCCCACCTAATTGTTTCTATATCGGGAGAATTAGGATTATCTTCCAACGAAACCAACCGAAGCAATTCGGCTTTAATAATTTCTTCTGTTTTCATCACAGCCTTATTACCATTCATCATCGTGAAAACAGAAACGGCTTTCTCTTTTGGTATGTTGATATAGAGAAACTTGATATTGGTCAACAAAAAATTCAGTAATTCTCTTTTATCAGCCTTTGAGAACTCTTTATCAATTGAGCGCAACGTCTTTTTAAAATAAAAAATATCTTGAAACTGTTCTATAGCATCTTCTTGACTTAGATTTATTATTTCTTCAAATGTTTTTTCACTCAACTCAATAAGAAATCGTTCGGATTCTTTCCGAACCGAATACTTAATGTTTATAGATTCTTCATAACCAAGGTAAAGTAATAAAAGATAAAAAAAGGTTGTTCGTTGTTGACCATCAATTAATTCTATGCATGCTTCGGTTTCTGGTTCTGAAACTGTTACCCCTTGCAAAAAGAGTTCAACTTTATTTTTATTAGAGAAGCTATTATTGATACTTTCTAATAAAAATTGTACTGAATCTTTTTCCGAACCTCTCGATTTTCCCCAAATATATCCTCTTTGATAATGTGGAATAACAAAGGTCTTTTTCTTGTTAAGATACTCTTTTAATGAAATCAAATTATTCTCCATATAAATTATTTAAATTAGTCTATGCTCTATTCATGTTTTCAATTACTTTTGTCATCTCTTCTCTAAACCATTCTGGCTCCAACACCTCAATCTCAGCTCCCATAGATAGCAGTTCTTTCCGAAAATCAAATGCCGGTTTTATATAATATTCAAAGATTGACATTTCATCTGTTGCCTCAATCTCTTTCTGAGAATGATGTAATGGCAAACCCTTTAGATATTGTGCCTGAAAGGAATTTGTTTTTATTTTAACGGTACAAGGCGAAATCTTTTCTTCATTAATGATTCCATAGCAGTTGTAGAAATAATCTTCGGGACTAAAATCTTTTGGATAATCCAACTTATTTGAGGTTATAGACAGCTGCTGAATTCGATCTAAGGCATATATCAGAATTTTACTCACACCTTCACTATAAGCAATAACATACCAACGTTGCTTGAATATCTTAATAAAGTAAGGCTCTATCTCAAATGTACTTGGATGATCTTTCCAATAACTTTGATAGGTTATCTCTATCTTAACACTATCACGAATAGCTTCAATAATTGGAGCTAAGTAGTGCTGCCCCGAAGGAATTTCTTCAAGATGTATCCTATTTTTAAGTTTTTGACTTTCATTGATTAGATTACTCACTGTAAAGGTGTTTAATAACCACCCCCGAAGACTTCCATTACTTATATCTTCCGAATTCTGAATATAGTACTTATATCCCTCTTTAGCATCACATTCTATAACTATGTTAAATATATCCTGAATAGCATCCTTGTGATTATGAAAAGTTTTCTTGGGTAAGCTGTTACCATCAGATAAAGAACTTTTTAACCATCTGTCATTTATATCATCGAATGTCATTCCATCAGCCTGATAAATCGTATCAACTAACCAAATATATCGTTTAAACAAGTCTTTTGCCATAATCCACAATAAATGAGTTGCTATAACGGCGCACGCTTCGGCACCCGCTAATGCATGATGATGATTTTCTATATTATAGCCGAAACATTCAGCCACTACGATAAAATCAGTCGTATATAAGATTCAATAAAATTACAATGCTGGAGCATGTTTTCCTTTCGCAGGTCCGTTGGGATGACGAAAACAACTACTGGCTGTTAATGATTGTAGAGAAGAGAAGTTCTGACCGCAATATTTACAGGTATATTTGCTTTTTTCTGAGCCTTCGTACAGCTTGTGCTTTCCTTTTGCTGCACCATTTGGATGACAAAAACAATTACTTGCCGTCAGAGAAGAAACGCTTGAGAACTTTTGTCCACAGTACTCACAATAAAAACTTGCCATAACGCATTAGATTTTAAACAAGGCCTACTCTATAACGGTTTTCGGTATCTCCGACTGCGTTTATTATGTTGGTAGAAAGGACGCAGTACCACTCTCATTATTCAATCATTAGGCTATGGATAAGCCTCAAATCAAAATAAGTAAAAATAGCCCGCACTCCTAATTATAGACACAAACATGCTTAAACATATTATTTGCGTGTTTTTCTTCTTCCAACATTCTTACATCGTGCAAATCTAATTAAAAAATTAGAAAGATGAAGTTATCTTCATAAAAAGATACAAGCTATTTTGAATACAAAGAAACAATATAGCTGTGCCAAACTAAAGCAGAGGTTGATGAAATATTTCGTTTGCCCTCATTTTTGTAGCGAAGTTGACCTTGTATCTATTCGCATAAAATGAAATCGAAACGGATCCGGATATTGAAGTTGGGTTATGTTTTCTAAAATAAGTTTTAACTGTTATCATGGTCTATTGCCGGCCTACTTTCGGTCTACTTTTATTCACCGGGATACACATCGGTATACATTGTACAGAATTTCTCGAAATCACCAAGGCAGGTAAGTTACTGAATATCAATAAATAACAAAAGCTTCGTCCATTTCTGAACGAAGCTTTTACTGTATTTTGAGGTTCCTGGCGGATTCGAACCGCCGTA
>DBTL01000047.1:0-21250 GCA_002307035.1 Bacteroides sp. UBA1317 | reverse complement strand
GCAGACCGCTACCTAGCCACTCGGTCAAGGAACCGTTTCTCGAATGCGGTTGCAAAGGTAGTACATTTTTCGAAACTACCAAACTATCCACAGCAATTTTTCTTAGGTTTGGTGGCGTTTCCCTTGCCACTTTTCTTCTTCTTTTCCGCCAAATCTTTTAAGTCACAGCCACTTGTGCAATTTGCACAGGGGTTGTCATTGCTCTGAGAACGACGAAAAAAAAGATAAATACGACGGGATATCTCGCCAAAACAAAGAACCACTAATATGATAACGACCCAATCTTGCCAATTCATAACAGTAAACTTCCTATTTGATAAACAGTAAATGATACCACCCAAGCTAATGCGGTGGTATATAGGGCAGCAAAAATAGCCCACTTCCAACTTCCCGATTCTTGCTTAATAGCTACAAGTGTGGCTATGCAAGGGAAATAGAGAAGTACAAAGAGCATATAGCAGAATGCTACCAATGGGGTGATGGGAATGCGTTGAGCCAAACTAACATTATCTACATTGGCATCATTCGTATAGAGCACGCCGAGCGTACTAACAACCAACTCTTTTGCACCCATTCCGGAGAAAATCCCAATACTCAGTTTCCAATCGAATCCTAATGGAGCTAATGCGGGTTCTACTACTTTTCCTATCTGACCGATGTAGGAGTTTTCTTGCTGCTCGGCTACTGTATTATAGGCGTCATGATCAGGATAATAGCCTAAAAACCAGATAAAGATAGAGGCAATCATGATGACGCCTCCCATCTTTTTAAGGTATTGGGCGCCTTTCTCCCAAGTATGACGAAAGATGGATTTCATGGTAGGCATGCGATAGGGTGGCAATTCCATCACAAAGGGGGTATCGTTGCCTTTCACCAAAAACCTGCTGAACAGGCGGGCTAGGATGACTGCCAGAAAAATGCCCACACCATAAATGGTGAAGAGTACCAACCCTGCATTATGAGGAAAGAAAGCACCAACAAGCAGCAGATAGATGGGTAAGCGAGCACTGCACGACATCAACGGGTTGACCAACATGGTGATCAATCTACTTTTATGATTCTCGATGGTGCGGGAGGCCATAATGGCGGGAACGTTGCAACCGAAACCCATAATAAGAGGTATGAACGATTTTCCGTGCAACCCCATCTTGTGCATTATCTTATCCATAATAAAGGCTGCTCGGGCCATGTAACCCGAATCTTCCATAAGAGAAATGAAAAAGTACAAGATAAGTATGTTAGGCAGGAAAACGATAACGCCGCCTACTCCACCAATAACGCCATCCACAAGCATATCTTTGAAAGGACCTGCGCCCATATTGTTTCGTATCAGATTCCCCAAAGACTCTACAAGCCATTCAATGCCTTGCATCGGATAGTCTCCAAGAACGAATGTGCCTTCGAACATCAGATACATAAAGAGGAAAAAGAGTGGAAAGCCCCAGAAGCGATGCGTCACAATGGAATCCAGCGCTTTCGTCACTTGCTGCTGCTCCTGATGATTATCGATAAAGGTTTCTTTCAACGCTCCACTGATAAAACCATATTTAGCATCGGTGATAGCTGCCTCGCAATCCTCGTTCATCGCTTCGGATATACGTCGGGTCGCTTTGTCTCGCTTACGAATAATCTCTTCTCCATTGGGTAATGCCCGAACCAGTTCTTCTATTTCGGGGTCGTTCTCCAACAGTTTGATAGAAAGAAAACGAGTGGAATATTTATGGCGAATGGATTCATTCGTTGAGATTTCTTCTTTCACATAATCAATGGCTTTCTCCAGATCGGGGCCATGATTGATATGTATATGTCTGAAAACACTTTGGGCCGGTTTCTGCTGACGAGCAAAATCTTCCAGATGTTCTTCGTGATGTTGCTCATCTACATGCGTCCGATGCCAGTCTTGCAACTCTTTCGCTACTTCGGGATTGATGTATCCTTTCTTGTCTAAGAAATCAGCGCCTTCGTATATATTAATAATGATATGAAAAAGACGATCAATGCCTTTCTGCCTCTTACATACAGTAGGCACCATCGGTACGCCAAACAACTTGCTTAGCAAATGATGATTGAGTGTGTTTCCACTCGCTTCGAGTTCATCATACATGTTTAGCGCAATAACCATACGCACATTCATATCGATTAGTTGAGTAGTGAGGTAGAGATTACGTTCCAAGTTGGATGAGTCTACCACATTTATAATAACATCGGGCGTTTCATCTATAATATGACGCCTAACATAAAGTTCTTCGGGAGTATAAGCAGAGAGAGAATAAGTTCCCGGCAGATCGACAATCTTAAAATGATAGCCTTCAAAATCAAAGTAACCTTCTTTCGCGTCCACAGTCACTCCACTATAGTTGCCCACATGTTCGTGAGCCCCGGAAGCGAGATTGAACAATGAGGTCTTTCCGCAGTTAGGATTGCCCACCAACGCTACATTGATGGTTTTTCGCTCGCCCAGAGCTATCTTTTTTAGTTTTTCTTCTTTTCGGCAGACATTTTCTTTTTGCACATTACTACAAGCGGCATCTAAGCTCTTTGAAGGTTCATGAGCAAGCATTTCTCTCATTCTTCCACCACGAAAACGCCTGCGTCGACCATCTATTTTTTCCGCATCTTCCTCACTGAGCAATGCTACTATTTTGGCCCGATGCTCCCACGTCTCTCTATTGGTAAATGCTTCTAACATCCGATGTCGATGTTGAAGATGTCTGTGCCTGGGATGGCGGCAATATCCTTTCGCTTCTTCTTCACTAATGACCTGCACCATACCGGCTTCTTGTCTGCGAAGGGAAACTTCATAACCTAATATTTTATATTTTATCGGATCATTAAGCGGAGCATTAAGCATAACCTCCACTGTTTTTCCTTTGATAAAGCCCATCTCTACGATACGCCTGCGGAATCCACCGTGCCCCAACACCTTTACGATAACTCCCTTTTCTCCTGTTTTGAGTTCGGATAAACGCATACCTATTTCCTTTGAAACTTTTGTTTCTACAAAGATAAATGATAACTTGATGCCAAACAAGCTATCTAGATTGTTTTTAAATAGAATACAACCGCTGGAGCTTATAATACCTACTAATGGGGATAGCGACTTCTTCCTTTTGCATTGAGCACATCAACCATAATAACATCCCCATGTTGTTGCACAAAACACCCCCATATCCATAATCACAACATAGGGATGTTGTTCAATAAAACATAGGGATGTTTTGCCAGATGAATAAGAATGATTTCAAGCGAGTACATTGCTTCTTTTGCAGTTTTTCATCCGAGCAACGATTGATTAGCACTAAAAAAGTTATCTTTGCAACATAATGCAGCAGCAAGTAGCACAGTATATCGATAAGGAAAAACTATTCTTGCAAGAAGAGAAAGTTTTGGTGGCACTGAGTGGCGGAGCCGATTCTGTGGCACTGCTACGCATTCTGTTATCACTTGGTTATACTTGCGAAGCAGCTCATTGTAACTTCAGGCTTCGCGGCGAGGAATCCGACCGAGACGAGGCCTTTGCGCAGGAACTCTGCCAATCACTAGCCGTGAAGCTACACATCACTCACTTCAACACGCAAGCCTATGCAGAAGAGAAACACATTTCCATCGAAATGGCTGCACGCGAACTTCGGTACAATTGGTTTAATGAAGTGAAAGAACAAAACCATTGCGACGTGATCGCTGTAGCACATCATCAGGACGACAGTGTGGAAACCATGCTACTTAATCTAATTCGGGGCACCGGAATCAACGGGTTATTGGGCATTCGCCCTAAAAACGGCGACATTGTGCGCCCGCTGTTGTGCGTCAATCGCAATGAGATCATTGCCTATCTGAAGCATATCAAACAATCTTATGTAACAGACAGCACCAATCTGCAAGATGAATATACCCGCAACAAGATTCGTTTGACACTGATCCCATTAATGCAAAGCATTAATCCTTCTATCAAAGAGAGCCTAGCCCGAACAACTAACCACCTGAGCGAGGTTGCTAAAATTTATTCCCAAAGCATTGATGAAGCCAAAGAACGAGTAGTAACAAAAGAAGGCATCCTCATTGATCAGTTGCTCAACGAAGTTTCGCCACAAACTTTATTATACGAGATTCTGGCTCCATTGGGTTTCAATTCCGCTCAAGCAGAAGATATGTTTCAATCATTGAGGGGACAAGCAGGCAGATTATTTATGAGTAAAGAATGGCGGGCGATAAAGGATAGAGAATTATTATTAATTGAGCCAATCAATGATGAAAATAAAACAACTCCTCCTAGCCTCACCTTCGAAGAAAAAGAATATGCGCCCGATTTTGTAATACCTCACAAACGGGAGATCGCATGTTTCGATGCTGATAAATTAAAACAACCTCTGAGCATAAGGAAATGGAAACAAGGCGACACATTTGTTCCTTTCGGTATGGTCGGAAAGAAGCTAATTAGTAACTACCTGACTGACAAAAAGTTATCCATCGCTATGAAAGAACAGCAATGGGTGCTCTGCTGTGGCGAAAAAATAGCCTGGCTCATCGGAGAACGAACAGATAATCGTTTTCGAATAGACAGTGCCACTAAACGGGTTATAATAGTCACTCTCAGCTAATTAGATTCTTTTTATTGTGCTCTAACAGCCTCTATATGAGTAAAAAAATGATCTAAATAATGTTTTATTTAGTCAAAAAAGAGGTTTTACGAACAAAAAAAACAAAATTCTTTATTTATATAAAATAATTTATTACCTTTGCCACGTCTCAATCCTTTGTGAACTCTTCACTAAGGATATTAAAGACTTTAATATCCCGATTCAAAAAGTAATTATCCCAAATTCATAATAGCGCTTATGCCCGCATTGCTCTGGACTGATAGTCGTAGCTCTGCTATGTGCATTTCAGCGAAAAGAGAAACATTATAATAATTTACCTATACGTATGTATAACATCATTCAATTGAACGACAAAAACTTGTCGGAACTGCAAACTATTGCCCAAGAATTGGGCATCAAAAAAACAGACTCACTTAAGAAAGAAGAACTAGTCTACAAGATTCTCGATGAACAAGCCATCGTGGGCGCTACAAAGAAAATAGCTGCCGACAAAATTAAAGAGGATCGCAAAGACGACAACAAAAAACGCTCTCGCGTTAATGTAAAAAAAGAAGGAGCCGACAAAGTTTTCTCAGCATCTAAAAATGGCGAAATAAGCCGACCAGAAAAAACTGCTCCGGTAACGAAGCCACAACCCGCTGCACAGAAACCGACTCCAACTACTCCAAAAATTGAAACGACTGACAGACCTAAACCTGTTATTGCTGCCCCGGCAAAACCGGCAGAAGACGTAGCTAAGGCTAAAATCGAACAAGTTGATCCGAAGCAACGCAAAGGTCGCCCAAAGAAAACAAAAAGCGAAAATAAAGAGGCTGTAAAAACTGAAGTAGCAATTGAAGCTCCTGTAGTAGTAGCACAAGTGCCACAAACACAGCAAGCAGTGGCAAAGGTACAGCAAGTAGCAGCAAAAGTACAGCAAGCACCACAAACGCCTCAAACGCCTCAAGCACAAGGACAACAAGAGCCGCAAGGACAGCAAACCGCTTCACAAGGACAGCAAGCGCCACAGGCCCTAAACAGGCCTATTAAGCCTATAAGACCTGTTATTCAACCGGAAAAGGAAGAAGAGAGCCCCATACTAGTGGATGCTGACGACGACTTTGTGCCAATCGAAGAATTGCCTTCTGAAAAGATGGAATTGCCCACTGAGTTACTCGGCAAATTTGAAGCTACCAAAGTTGAACCTGCCGTAGCTCAAGAACAACAAATGCAAGCCAAGCGCATCATCCGTCCGCGCGACAACAACAATAACAACAATCCACAAAACAATAATCAACAACGTCCGCCAATTCAAAAACCTATATCGGCTGAAGCAGCTACAGCTCCTGAACGTCCGGAACGCAAGATTATTGAGCGTGAAAAAGCTTACGAATTTGAAGATATTCTGATCGGAACCGGTGTCTTGGAAATTATGCAAGACGGATACGGATTCTTACGTTCATCAGACTATAACTATCTTGCATCTCCTGATGATATTTATGTTTCTCAATCACAAATTAAACTATTCGGTTTAAAAACCGGTGATGTGGTTGAAGGAGCTATTCGTCCTCCGAAAGAAGGAGAAAAATATTTTCCTTTGGTTAAAGTATCAAAGATCAATGGCCGCGACGCTACTTTTGTACGTGACCGCGTTCCATTCGAGCACCTCACACCTCTTTTCCCAGATGAGAAGTTCAAACTTTGCCGAGGAGGATACTCCGATTCTATGTCAGCCCGTGTAGTCGATTTGTTCGCTCCGATTGGTAAAGGACAACGCGGCTTGATCGTAGCTCAGCCCAAAACCGGTAAAACGATTTTGCTGAAAGAAATCGCAAATGCTATAGCAGCCAATCATCCGGAAGTATACATGATTATGTTGCTCATCGATGAGCGTCCGGAAGAAGTTACCGACATGGCTCGTAGCGTAAATGCTGAAGTCATTGCTTCCACATTCGACGAACCGGCAGAACGCCACGTAAAAATAGCAGGCATCGTGTTGGAGAAAGCGAAAAGAATGGTAGAATGCGGACACGATGTAGTGATCTTCCTCGACTCCATCACCCGCTTAGCCCGCGCATACAATACTGTATCTCCTGCTTCGGGTAAAGTACTCTCGGGTGGTGTAGATGCAAATGCACTCCACAAACCTAAACGCTTCTTCGGAGCTGCCCGTAACATTGAAAACGGAGGTTCGCTGACCATTTTAGCTACCGCACTTATCGATACGGGTTCGAAAATGGATGAAGTTATCTTCGAAGAGTTCAAAGGAACAGGTAACATGGAGCTTCAGCTCGATCGTAACTTGTCTAACAAACGAATCTTCCCGGCCGTGAATATTGTAGCTTCGAGCACTCGACGCGACGATTTGCTCCTAGACAAGCAAACACTCGACCGTATGTGGATTCTACGCAAATATCTATCGGACATGAACCCGATTGAAGCAATGGATTTCGTTAAAGACCGCTTAGAAAAGACGAAAGACAACGATGAATTTCTGATGAGCATGAACAGCTAACAGCAGAAACAATATAAAGCAAATAAAGGAGCGGAGATGAATGATCATTTTCGCTCCTTTATTTTTGAAAAAATAGTATCTTTGAAACAGCAAACTTAAGTATTTATGTATACCAACAAACAAATCTGGAACGTTAGTTTCCCGATCTTGCTAAGTCTTCTGGCACAAAACATCATCAACGTTACTGATACAGCCTTTCTGGGACGTGTCAGTGAAGTAGCCTTGGGAGCCTCCGCCATGGGAGGCTTGTTCTATATCTGTATTTTCACTGTCGCTTTTGGTTTCAGCACCGGTTCTCAAATCATGATTGCCCGTCGCAATGGAGAAAAACAATATGCGGAGGTAGGACCTGTCATGATCCAAGGCATCATGTTTCTGATGGTTATGGCATTTCTACTCTTTGGCTTCACCCGTCTTTTCGGTGGAAACATCATGCGGTTGCTAGTCTCGTCTGAAACCATATACGATGCCACAATGGAATTTATTCATTGGAGGGTTTTCGGTTTCTTCTTTTCTTTTCTCAATGTCATGTTTCGCGCTTTTTATATAGGTACCACCCGTACAAAAGTACTAACAATTAATGCCATAGTAATGGCCTTGACGAATGTGGTACTCGACTATGTGCTCATATTCGGAGAATTCGGATTCCCCGAAATGGGAATAAAAGGTGCTGCTATCGCTTCCGTTATTGCAGAAGCATCTTCCATTGTCTTTTTCCTCATCTATACATATACTACCGTTGATTTTAAGAAATACGGATTGAATCGCTTTCGTTCGTTTCAGCCCGAATTATTGAAAAGAATTCTAAGTATTTCATGTTTCACCATGCTTCAATACTTTTTATCGATGGCAACATGGTTTGCCTTTTTTGCTGCCGTAGAACGGTTAGGACAGCGCGAACTTGCCATAGCCAATATTGTACGAAGCATTTATATTGTTATGATGATTCCGGTTAGCTCACTGTCTACGGCAACCAATAGTCTAGTAAGTAATGCCATTGGTTCGAATGACATTCAGCACGTCATGCCGTTAATAAAAAAGATCGCCCGCTTCTCTTTCCTGTTAATGCTGGCATTGGTTGTTGTCATCTCAATTTTTCCACAAGCAATACTCTCAATATATACCAATGAAGCAGCTTTGATTACCGAATCCGTAACAGCTGTTTATGTCATAGGCATCGCTATGCTCATCGCTTCTGTCGCAAATATTCTGTTCAACGGTATTTCAGGAACGGGCAATACCCGCTCTGCACTCATGATCGAAGTAATCACTCTTTCCATTTACATGATGTATGTTTTTATTGTTGGAGTATGGCTACGCGCTCCGGTAGAAATTTGCTTTACCACAGAAATTTTATATTATTGCCTGCTACTTGTGGCGAGCTATATCTACTTTAAAAAGGCAAAATGGCAGAATAAAAGGATATAAATAAATGGAATTTTCGTACATTTGCATCCTTAAGAACCGAAAATTAGATAATTTGTAATTTGTGATTAATATATGTTCGATAATTTAAGCGAAAGACTCGAGAGGTCGTTTAAGATTCTGAAAGGTGAAGGCAAAATCACCGAGATCAATGTAGCCGAGACACTAAAAGATGTGCGCAAAGCTCTGCTAGATGCCGATGTAAACTATAAAGTGGCTAAAACTTTCACTGATACAGTGAAGGAAAAAGCATTAGGCCAAAACGTGCTTACTGCCGTAAAGCCCAGCCAGTTGATGGTAAAAATCGTGCACGACGAACTTGCTCAATTAATGGGAGGCGAAACTGTAGATATAGACACGAAAGGACAGCCTGCGGTAATTTTGATGGCGGGGTTGCAAGGTTCGGGTAAAACTACATTCTCGGGCAAGTTGGCGCGAATGCTCAAAAGTAAAAAAGGAAAGAATCCTTTGCTTGTTGCTTGTGATGTATATCGCCCTGCTGCTATCGAACAGCTACGTGTTCTTGCCGAACAAATCGGAGTGCCTATTTACTCGGAAATCGACAGCAAAGATCCTGTATCAATCGCCCGAAATGCAATTAAAGAGGCTAAGGCCAAAGGATATGATTTGGTTATTGTCGACACAGCCGGTCGCCTGGCTGTAGATGAGCAGATGATGAACGAGATAGCAGCGATCAAAGAAGCTATTAATCCGAATGAGATTCTGTTTGTTGTCGACTCAATGACGGGACAAGATGCTGTAAACACAGCTAAAGAGTTTAATGACCGCCTAGATTTTGATGGAGTAGTACTAACCAAACTTGATGGTGATACCCGCGGTGGTGCCGCACTATCTATACGCTCGGTAGTCAACAAGCCTATCAAATTTGTAGGAACAGGTGAGAAACTGGATGCTGTCGATCAATTTCACCCCGCCCGTATGGCCGACCGTATTCTTGGCATGGGTGACATTGTTTCACTGGTAGAACGTGCGCAAGAACAATTTGACGAAGAAGAAGCCAAACGAATAGAGAAGAGAATAGCTAAAAATCAATTTGACTTCAACGACTTCCTTAGCCAGATTGCACAGATCAAAAAGATGGGTAATCTGAAAGACCTGGCATCAATGATTCCGGGAGTAGGTAAGGCTATCAAAGACATCGATATTGATGACGATGCCTTCAAAAGCATAGAGGCCATCATTCATTCCATGACTCCGAAAGAACGTTCAAACCCTGCTTTGCTCAATGGATCGCGCCGCACGCGTGTAGCAAAGGGAAGCGGCACCACTATTCAGGAAGTAAATCGCCTGCTGAAGCAATTCGAAGAGACACGCAAAATGATGAAGATGGTGACCGGAAGCAAAGTGGGCAAAATGATGCCGAAAATGAAACGGTAACGAATAACTCAAGATATGGCAGAATATAAATTAATTGATGGAAAAGCAATCTCTGAACAAGTAAAGTTAGAGATAGCCGCCGAGGTAGCCGACATTGTGGCCAAAGGAGGAAAACGTCCTCATCTGGCGGCAATACTTATCGGACATGACGGTGGAAGCGAAACATATGTATCAGCAAAAGTAAAAGCCTGCGAAGTATGTGGATTCAAATCTTCGCTCTTCCGCTATGAAAGTGATGTTACTGAAGAAGAATTGCTTGCCAAAGTATGCGAGCTGAACGCTGATGACGACGTGGATGGATTCATTGTTCAATTACCTCTTCCCAAACATATATCGGAACAAAAAGTAATTGAAACGATCGACTACCGCAAAGATGTAGATGGTTTCCACCCCATCAATGTGGGAAGGATGTCTATTGGTTTGCCTTGTTATGTTTCAGCAACGCCCAATGGAATATTGGAATTATTAAAACGCTATGAGATAGAAACATCTGGCAAAAAATGTGTGGTACTGGGTCGCAGCAATATTGTTGGTAAACCAATGGCCGCCCTAATGATGCAGAAAGCCTATCCGGGAGATGCAACAGTAACCGTATGCCACAGCCGTTCGCGCGATTTGGTAAAAGAATGCCAGGAAGCTGATATCATTATTGCTGCTTTGGGGCAACCCAATTTCCTTACTGCCGATATGGTGAAAGAAGGTGCTGTAGTAATCGACGTAGGAACAACCCGGGTACCATCAGACAAAACCAAATCAGGTTTCAAACTAACCGGTGACGTGAAGTTTGATGAGGTTGCACCCAAATGTTCATTCATCACTCCAGTACCGGGTGGTGTGGGACCGATGACCATTGTCTCGCTAATGAAAAATACCTTGCTTGCCGGAAAAAAGGCAATCTATAAATAAAAAACAAAATGAGCGATATAAACTGCCGATGCTAATATTACCGGAATAAAGTGTCGCTCATTTTTCTAACCTTCTTTCTCACTTGCCTCAAATTATACACTAAATCCCCAACACTATAATGAGAGCTTTCTCCTTTCCTCTTCTTATTCTGCTGCTTTCATACTCCTGCAGTTCGGCATCTCAAGAGAAGGCCGGCATTGCTATAGAAAGAGATAGTGTAGCTTCTAAAAAAATAACGTTACTGTTTGCCGGTGATCTGATGCAACACCAGGGGCAAATAGATGCTGCTCGCACTGCTTCCGGATACGATTATACTGCATGTTTCAAATTCGTAAAAGAAGAAATTAGTAAAGCAGATGTAGCAATCGGTAATCTGGAAGTTACACTGGGGGGTAAACCATACAAAGGGTATCCACAGTTTAGTGCACCCGACGAATACCTCTCAGCCATTAAAGATGCAGGATTCGACATTCTTCTCACTGCCAACAATCATTGCCTCGACCGCAGAAAAGCCGGACTAGAGCGTACGATCTCCCTGCTCGATTCTTTGCGCATTCCTCATGCCGGAACCTATATTAATCAGGCAACCAGAGAATTACGTTATCCTTTACTGATAGAAGAAAAAGGGTTCCGCATCGTTATACTAAACTATACGTATGGCACAAATGGCATTGCTGTAAGCTCACCCAGCGTAGTGAACTACATCAACAAAAGCATCATGAGCAATGATATAAAAGCTGCTCAGGCACTCAAGCCCGATGTTATCATAGCATGCATGCATTGGGGGGAAGAATATAAGCAACTTCCCAACAAAGAACAAACATCTTTAGTCAATTGGCTACTCTCACAAGGTGTCACTCATATTATCGGATCTCATCCTCACGTGGTGCAACCGATGGAATTACAAACAGACAGTGTTGGTAATAAACATGCCGTAGTCTATTCTCTTGGAAATTTCATTTCACACATGTCGGCTCCCAATACAGATGGCGGTTTACTTTTCAAGCTCGAATTGAGCAAAGATAGTACCACTTATGTGAGCCATTGCAGCTATAGTTTGGTATGGGTTGCCCGCCCTGCTCTGACGGGAAAGAAAAATCACATGCTTGTACCTGTAAACATTTCAAACGACTCACTTCCTCCTGCAGCACGTAATCGCTTGAAAATCTTCACAGAAACTTCCCGATCCCTTTTCAGAAAGTACAACCATGAGATAAATGAGTATACTTTTTAGTTAAAAAACAAATGAATCTATTTGCAGAATCAAAGATATTCTCTATCTTTGCACCGCATTAGAGAAATGCAATATGGTGGACGTAGCTCAGCTGGTTAGAGTGTTGGATTGTGGTTCCGAAGGTCGCGGGTTCGAGCCCCGTCTTCCACCCCATATTAAAAAAAGCTTCAGATTTTATCTGGAGCTTTTTTTGTTTTAGCGCTACATTTTTGTGCATGTCCCTTCTCTATACCTACATAATTGAAGAAAAGCAACTCAATAAAAAGCATAATACACTGATTTTCAAAAAGATAAAAACATGGCTTAGTTTTTGCTTTTCTATTTACACAATATATAATAATAGAGAAGAATGGAATTAATAACACTAGAGCCCATTGGAGTAATACACTCTCCACACATCCATATAGAAGGAATGCCTGTGCAACCCACAGGTGCCATCGGCTTTGAAGGAAGAGTAGAAGTTGATGAAAAATATGCAGAAGGACTTAAAGATCTGGAAGGTTTTTCACACATCATCTTAATCTATCAGTTTCACAAAGTGGAAGGCTATGTACTTCAACTTATTCCATTTATGGACACAAAACCTCACGGAGTATTTGCTACACGTGCGCCCAAACGTCCCAACAAAATCGGCTTCTCCATTGTTCCTCTAAAAAAAATAGAAAAGAATATCCTCTATTTTGAAAATGCTGATATGCTAGACGGTACCCCGGTAATAGACATCAAACCTTTCTATCCCAAATACGACAATCAAACTGATGTGAAAATTGGTTGGCTGGCCGAAGTCAAGCCAGTAGATATTACACAATTACGTTCCGACGACCGCTTTAAATAGGTCGTTGGAACGTAATACTAAATCCTATTTACCACCATTCAAAACTCCCGAATCCTTATCTTCATTATTCAATCTCTTCTGTACAGATTGTAATTTACGACCAAAATTAAAGTTATAAGAGATTTTAAATACTACCGTGTTTGAAAGCCCCCCAATATAGATGCGTTTTTGAGAAGAAGCCAAAGCATTAAGATTATTACTTCCACCTTTCCAAACACTTGTAAACGGATTTAAGGTATTAGCACCCAAGCTCAAATTTTTATGCTTATACATTATTCCCAAAGCATGAAAGTTCTCATTATACTCCAGCGTTTCTCCATCGAAATCATTGCTTCCTTTTTTAATATTAAAGAAAAGAGACCATTCCTTATAAGAAGCATTCACGCTAGCACGGTAATACCAATCGGTATAAGTGTGATGATAATCAAGACCTTTACTATCGAAATAATTAACTCCGGTCGCAAACTTTAGTGTCAGAAAATCTTTGAACGGACGAACAGATAGCTCGGCTTCCGTGGTTAGCTTCTGCCAGCTCTTTTGATTTTCCATGGTCCGGACAAACAGATCGTCCTCAATTATTGTTCTTTCCATGATAGGCTTGTTGTAATATTTGTGACCAATATACATGCTACCACTGAAAATACCTTTCTTGATGTCGTAATTTAAAGAGTGAGTATATCTCATCTCTGGTTTAAGAGCCTTATTTCCTCTTCGTATCTGTAACGAATCAATCATTTGTTCTACATCACCTAGGTCGGATAAAGACGGGGCAGAGCTATACACACTGGCATGATAGCGAAGCGAAGAGTTATCACTCATTTTATATTTCAAACTAATCGTTGGACGGAAAGTATAGTTCTGATATCCTTCCTCTTCCTCTTTGAGCCACGAACGACTTCCACCTATTCCTACTGAATAACTAAATTTGTTCGCTGTACCTTGAAACTCAGCATATAAATAAGTTTCAGCCTGCTTCATGCTTGTTTCAGCAATACTAGTACCGGAGTAAGTATTATCAGTAAAACTCTGAGTGTGCTTCAATCCCACACTCAAGCGCCCGCCCTTGATCCCTTTTTCATAAATACCTTCGCCGATCAAAGAGTATTTGCTACCATCCACATTATTCAATAATTCAGTAAGAGTTTCCTCTCCACGTATCTCACTATAATATCTCTTGGTTTCTGTATCAATATATGTTCCAACAACATTAAACATAAGGAACTGCTGATTTTTCAGATTACTCTGAAAATAAAGATCTAAAGAAGGAATATGCATTTTTGAAGACGAATTATCGTTCATATCAACGCTTTCTTGTGGATTATCCGAAGAATAAAGTAGGCTCCTGTAGTTCGTTTTCGGCACATCATTGATACTCGTTCGCACGGTAGCATTGAAAAACCATTTATCCGGTTCCTGATAACTATAATTCAGGTGCATGTAATGCCAGTTCATCCACCATTTATCCGGCATTCCTTTTTCAATGCGCGTCAGAGTACTTCCATCGGCAAAATTAAAAGTCTCCGAATTATTGCGCCACATCTCTTTAACCTTTCTGTAACTACCATTATAGAAGATTCCAAATTCCGATTTATTATAATTTACTTTGGCGTTAAAACTATTATCGCCAAACGGCATTTGCAAAGAATTACTTAAATCCATAGAGATAAATCCGCCCGTATTTCGCCTTCGGGTAATGTAGTCAATAACCGCTTCCGCATTTTCATAGCGAGGTCCCGGTTCTTCATGATGCTCAATGCGAATAATATCTTCAGGACGAATAGATTTTATCTCCTGAACGCTTGATTTTATACCATTAATTCTTAACTGTACTTCACCACCACCGGCAGCAGAAATCGTATTTCTCAAGAGATCTATATCAATGCGACTTAAATTCAATCGCTGTAAAAGATCAAATCCATTGGTAGATGATTTCATCTGAGAAGCATTCGGCAGTATCACTTTACGATCTACTTTATTTATGACGTTGGCAGCTGTAACAACCACTTCACCCAAAGCCACTGCCGCAGTATCCATCTCTATATTCCCAAGATCCACACTCTTTGAGAAGTCATTGATACTAACCGTTTTTGTTTGATACCCCAAACAAGAAATCTGTAAATTGTAGCCACCTTTTTGAAGGTTATTCATACTAAACTTACCCTTGTCGTCCGTTATGCCACCAGTCACAAAAACAGAATCACTTTTGCAAAGAACCACATTTGCAAATTCCACTGGTCGCTTGCCCGACGACATCACTAATCCCTTTAATTGCAGAGCTTGAGCAAACAGTGTTTGACAAGCTATTAATGCAATCACGATGCTAAATACCTTTTTCATGTAATAAGACTATTCCTTATTAATACTACGTTTTATTCCTATTTGTGCGCGCTACATTTATTTAGACGGAATAGTAGTGAAAAAGGTTGCATGAAAATCAGAAAAAAGCTCATTCTTGTCAAGAGCAAGTTTACTGATTCTTAACAGAAAAGAGAGTGCGGAAAAGATAAAGGAGTTATTTGGCTAACATATAGAAGAAATAACTTTTTCATTAGGAGTTATTCCCATAACAAATAAGCATATTGGTGAAGAGAAACCGTCTTTCGACCAAAGAGAACCGTGCAGATTACTCAACTAAACCGTCCTTTTACCCACTTTACAGCGTTCTTTGGGGGCAAAAGTACTGTATATCAACAAAAAACGGGAGAAGTTGTTGCTTCCCCCGTTTACCATAGTTTAATTTCAAACTACTTTATGATTACATTGACAAAGGTAATACATTTACTTACCAAAGTCAAGCGTTTAAAGCAATAAATGATACGCTAAACATCAGTTTTGTAAGTGCACTATTCAAAAGAGAGTGTACCTCCACGTAACAGTTCGTCATGTGAAATACGAAAGCCATTAATCGGGTTGCCTCCCAAGAGTACTTTATGAGTGTATCGTTCATCCTGACTATTGTGCTTCACGTCAATAACTAGTTGAGATTGCTTATACCATTTAGGATTAAGTGTTATTGTTACTTTATCAAAGACGGGAGTAGTGAGCGTATATTCGGGTACACCCGGACAATCGGGATAAAGCCCCATCATGCTGAATACTGCCCAAGCAGACATCGTTCCGGCATCGTCATTGCCGGGTATACCGTCCGGTTTCGTGGTAAAGTACTTATTCAATAAACGTTTCACCTCTTTTTGCGTACGCCACTCTTCTCCTTTGAAATAACTGAAAAGATAGGGGTAAGCAATATCGGGCTCATTGGCCGGATCATAGAGTCCTTCGTCAAAAACTCGTTGCAGCTTCTCTACAAAAGTTTTCTTTCCCCCCATTAATGCGGCTAATCCTTTCACGTCGTGCGGCACATAGAAGGTATAGTTCCATGCATTGCCTTCGTGAAAACCGGGACTTGGTTCAAAGTTCTCTCCTTGTCGCGGATTGAAAGGAGAATAAAATTGACCATTGGGTAATAGAGGACAAAGAGTACCGTATTGCTTGTTATAATACTGTTTATACCTCATCGATTGTTTGTAAAAACGCTGTGCATCTTCCTTCTTGCCCAAAGCAGCGGCAAAACGGGAAAGCGCATAGTCGGCTATGTAATATTCTAAAGCATGAGAGACAGAATTATCATATTGTTCGCGCAGCGGTACAAAGCCCAGAGCCAGATAGTCATCATTATCGGGACGCATCAGGTTTTTATCTCCAGGCAAGGTTGCCGATTTACGCATGGCTTCATAAACCAATTCTACATCGAAGTCTCTCAAGCCTTTCATCCACGAATCTACAATTACCGGAATACTGGGATCTCCTTCCATCGTCAGCGTTTCCCGGCCATAGAGTTCCCATTTAGGCAACCAACCGTGCTCACGATACATGTCGACCATGCTGCGCAGCATATCCATCTGACGTTCCGGATAGGCTAAAGTAAGCAGTTGATGCACATTCCGATACGTATCCCACAAAGAGAAAACAGTATACCGATTACCTTTTGTGGTAAGTATCTTCTCGCTCTCCATCGCCGGATATTCTCCATTTACATCTTGCAGAACATTTGGATGGAGCAGCAGATGGTAAAGAGCAGTATAAAAGACTGTTTTCTGTTCTTCCGTACCTCCCTCCACACGTATACGCGAGAGGTCATTGTTCCACAGTTGACGAGCCACATTATGGACTGTCTCAAAGTTGGCAGTCGGTTGTTCTTTTTCCAAATTCAGTCGGGCATTCTCTATGCTGACAAACGAAACACCGATCTGTACTTCCACTTGTTCCGCTTCTTCTGTATCGAAAGAGAAGTAGACGCCGATATCATCACCGGCTATTTCCTTATTATAGTTTGTATAGAGTTTGTTCTTTCCACTATCTTTATCCCATTCGGCTTCCACACCCGTCATGGCACGTTGTTTTTTCCAATATCCGCTACTTTGAGGTTTTTTATTCACCCTCATCACAAAGTAGATAGGAAACACGGCTTGCGGATTGTAGCAGAATGTACCCAGAAGTTTCATCCCTTCCACTTCATTCTCTCCTACCCTACGCATGAATGCTCCACTTTCGTTGGTAAGGCCTTCGCCCAGATTGAGCAAAATGTGACTTTGCCCTTTCGGAAAGGTAAAGCGGGTAATCCCTGTACGTGGAGTGGCCGACACTTCTGACTTTACATGATACTTTGTGAGGTAATTAGTGTAGTATCCCGGTGATGCCTGTTCGTCACGATAGCGACTGCCATACGTTTTATAATCCACATTCAGTTCTCCCGTAGTGGGCATCAGCAATAAAGACCCTAACTCCGGGCAGCCTACCCCGCTAAGATTTACATGCGAAAATCCGGTAAAGTAGCAATTACTATATTCATAGGGCGTAGACCACCAACGGGCATCTTTATCGTATTTATTATCGGCTGACCCCATCACATTAAAGGGTACTACTGACATCATTCCATTGGGACAAACGGCTCCGGGGTTAGTCGTTCCAAAATTAGTCGTACCAATAAAGGGATTCACATAATCAAGAAGGGGGAGACCATCTCCTCCCTTTCCATAAGAAAGGAGAAAGAAGATGGTCAATGTGTTAGTTAATAAGAAACGTTTCATGATCATTCAGCCGAATATATGAGTTAAATAATACTTGTACGCTTTGTGAATTCGATGATTTCGGGTATATAACCGAAAGCCAATCCGGTTACTGTGTCGGCACATCCATAGTAGATGGCAATACGTCCCGTCTCCGCATCGTGAAGTGCTGCACACGGGAAGCAAACATTAGGCACATCACCCATACATTCATACTCCTTTTGCGGAGAAAGAAGATAGGGTCCCGAGCGATATTTCACCTTCCATGGTTGGTCTAAATCGAGCAATGCCGAACCAAAGCTATATACAAATCCGTTGCAGGAAGCCAACACACCATGATAAATCAGCAGCCATCCCTCGGATGTCTCTATCGGAATAGGGCCGGCACCAATCTTGGTACATTGCCAGGCACTTACCTCAAACTGTGCCGGCGACATAACATGTCGATGATGCCCCCAAAAGTCAAGATCGGGAGATTCACTATAGAAAATATCTCCGAAGGGAGTATGTCCGTTATCACTCGGGCGACTCAACATAGCAAAGTTTCCGTTGATCTTCCGTGGAAACATGACTCCATTTCGATTAAAAGGAATGAATGCGTTCTCCAACTGATAGAAGGTTTCAAAATCAAAAGTGTAAGCCACTCCTATTGTCGGGCCATGGTAGCCGTTGCACCAGGTTACATAATAGCGATCTTCGATGAAGCAAACACGAGGGTCATAACCATATACCCATGTTCCGATTTCTTCATCCTCACATTCAAAAGTCAAAGGTTCTTCATTGATATGCCAATGAATGGCATCTTTACTAAATCCTACATGCAACCGCATTCTGCGATTCGTATCATCGCAACGAAACACACCCGCATAGCCTTCGTTAAAAGTTACCACAGCACTATTGAAAATACTGTTCGACGTAGGAAGCAAATTACGAGGAATAATGGGGTTGGCAGAACAACGCCAAACAACATCCTTACAACCGTCCGGACGCTCTTCCCACGGCATATCCGGCAGGGCGACGCCTGCAATCTTGATTTCTTTCATACTTTTACTAAAGTTTCATTAAAGGAAGCACCGGATGCTTCATTATTATTATGTTATTTACTATCACTATAGGTAAACGGCACCAGCCAAGTTACAATAAATGCAGGAATGGTAGCAATCAACACCCAAATAAAGAAGTGTTCATAACCCAGCCAATCACTCAGATATCCACTCATCATGCCCGGTATCATCACACCCAAATTCATAATGCCAGTGGCAAAAGCATAGTGAGCCATTTGATGTTTACCGGGAGCAACCTGTTGCATCATGAATAAGATAAGTCCGGCAAAACCAAAGCCATAACCCAGATATTCAAAGATGATAGCCGTTGCAACGATTCCCAATCCCGAAGGCTGATAAAAGGCCAAAAGGAAATAGACTAAAAAGGGAATATTGAATGCGCAGCAGAGAGAAAATAATACTTTTCTCAATCCTCGGGCAGAAATATAATAACCGGCCAAGATGGAACCCAAAATAAAGGCAGCAGCCCCAAACGTTCCATAAATCAAACCGATGTCTTTTACAGCCAATCCCAATCCTCCATTTTCTACCGGAGCTTTGAGGAACAAAGGTACAATTTTCATGGCATATCCTTCGGCAAAGCGATAGAGTATGATAAAGACAATGTACCAAACAATATGTTTTTTTGCAAAAAAGGAGCGAATAACTTCCCACAACTTATTCAAACTATCATTCACGGTGCGTATCTCACCGGCTGCTGCTCCTCCCGAAGGTAGCATCTTCATGTGATAGAAGCTGACACATATCATGATAATGGTGCAAATGCCCATAATGATCATCCATGAATGTACGATTCCAAATGTTTCTTTCAGTGAACCGGCTAAATAAACCAGTCCCCCATTGGCCAATATTTTAGCCAGATTGTAGAAAGCTCCTTGCCAGCCGATATATTTAGCTTGTTGAACGGGATTCAACTCAGAAAGATAGACGCCATCGCCTGCAATGTCATGTGTGGCTCCGCTAAATGCAATCACGCTCATCAACGCAATGGCATAGCAAAAGAAATCGGGCAAAGGCAACGAAAGTGCAACCAAAGAAAATGCTACTCCGGTCACTATCTGAGTAATCACCACAAAGTGCTTCTTCGTTTTAAACATCTCCAGAAAAGGACTCCAAAGGGGTTTCAAAGTCCACGGAAGCATTATTAAAGAGGTCCAGAATGCTATTTGAGCATCAGAGACTTCCATATCCGAAAACATTAAAACCGACACCATTGATAATACAACATAAGGGAGCCCCATGGCGAAATAAACAGTGGGTACCCAACAGACAGGATTCGTCTTCTTCATTTTTTGATCATAATATTGTTTGGTTAATTCCGAACCATCTAGCTAGGCACACTTTTGATGAACGGTCGCTAAGATTGTGCTTTTTTATATTATATACTACAACCGAAAGTCCGTGACTACTCACATATATATCATAAAAAACGTAAACAATCAGCTTTATTCTGATCGTTCACGTTATATAGCAAGAAATATTCAAATGTAAAATAAGACAATTCATCTTCACTCTTTCATAACCGAGAGAAGACTTTTGTATCTCGTTCAAATAAGAGTATCAATAAAATTCCAGTCCGAATTCTTCCTTCAAGGTCATCAAATCATGATTCTTTTGAGCCATCATCTGGAACTTCTCCACCTTGCCGAAAGGACGTATTATTTCGTTCGCTTCGCTAATACGAACAGTTATCGTTAGTTTGCTATTCTTTAGTCGATTGCGAAGATAAGATTGAATGTCAGGCAAAGCAGTCGTAAAATCTTTCGCTGTTAATTCATTGTCAACCACTATGCCACAAGCCACATCATCCAGTTTCTCTACTTTAATATTCTGCATTCGCATAGCTACTGCTCTCTGTTCCAGCGGCAGCTGACTGGCATATTCTCTCCAATAATAGTTCAGATCGCTCTCGCCGAAAAACTGATTCTCCTGAACTGCCGTTTGTTGCGCATGTATTGCCTGCTCAGTTGATGCCGTTCTTTTCTCTTGATCTCCATTTTGTAATTGCTTGATGGAAAGCCCGATGCTGGAACTCTTCATCAAAGGGACTTTCTTTTCCGGCTTTGATTGCGCCATTAGAATTGCATTCGGCATAGCAGTAGGCGGAGGAGTCGACCCAAAAGAAGAAGACGGCATAGAGGGCTGAGCCACTTGAGGAGCCACAACCTGTTGCGTTGCAACCGGAGGGGGAGCAACTTGACGAGCCGCAGCTCGTGTCTGGTGTGTCACG
>DBTL01000002.1 GCA_002307035.1 Bacteroides sp. UBA1317 | reverse complement strand
ATGATTCCAAAGGAGTTTGCTCCTTGGCAAACAGTGTACTTCTATTTTCGTAAATGGAAATTCGAAGGAGTCTTTGAAGAACTGATGCACTATCTTCGCCAGGCTGTCAGAAAAGAAAAAGGCAGGAATGCCCCAGTATAGGCATTATCGATTCCAGAAGCGTGAGGACCTCTCATCATATTGACAGTGCGGAATACGGCATAGACGGTGGCAAGAAAGTGAAAGGAAGAAAGGAACATATCATTGTTGACTCACTCGGACTACCAATGGTGGCAAGGGTGCATGCCGCTAATATCCACGACAGTGTGGGTACGGTTGATACAATTAAGCTTCTCCAATATGACTTTCCAAGGCTGAAAAAAATCATAGCTGATGGCGGTTATAGAGGCAAATTGGCTGATATGGTAACAGATCATGGGTGGAAATTATCTGTAGTGCTTCGACCCAAAGAATCATCAAAGAAGTTTCAGGTGCTTCCACTACGCTGGATTGTTGAACGAACTTTCTCATGGATTGAAAACTACAGAAGAATGACCACGGATTATGAATACAAGACCGAATCAGCCGAAGCAATGCTGCAAATGACATGCTGCCAAATCATGCTTAATAAACTTATTCAATAAATTCAAAACAGCTTCTAAAATAACTTTCTGACATGAATTTTTCATTTTAGTCAGAAAAACATCTCTTTTCATTATAATCTTTTTTTTAAGTCATTTGTCATGCCAAAATTCAAAATTGAGCATGACATAATTCTGATATTCAGAGCTATTTCGCAACAAAACACATGTTTTTATGTCATTTTGTCATATGAATTGTTTGGCATAAAAGTTGTTAATATTTAAAAAAAAGAAGACAAACATTAACAAAACCATCTCTGCTTGAAATTCTATGGAGATGATAATTGAACATTTCATTTTGTTTCGCTTTTTATGATAGTACCATAAAGGTGTGAGAACTTATTAAAAGGAGACACATTCTCTACTCGCAACAATTTCTAATATTATTTTAACATTAAAAAAAAATAAAATGGGAAAAGATCAACATGTAGTGCCTCACAATGGGGATTGGGCTGTTAAAGGCAATGGAAATGATAGGTTTACCAAAATCACAAGTACTCAAAAAGAGGCAATTGACTACGCTCGAAAAATAGCACAAAATCAAGAATCAGAACTTTTTATTCATCGTAAAGATGGTTCAATACGAAACAGAGACAGTTTTGGTAATGACTCTTGCCCTCCTAAAGACAACAAATAATTCTAATAATATGGCTAACACACATAATCTATTTCAGGAGTTTAACTCAAATCTTCAGATAAACAGTTCAAAAAGAGAACGGCTTATAAAATCAAGAGACAATCTTAGGAGTAAAATTAGGAAATTCTTCACAGAAAATCACTCTAAGTATCATCCCAAGTTCTTTATGCAGGGTTCATATAAAATGGGAACAATGATTCGTACAAAGGACGATACATGTGATATTGATGATGGTGTATACTTCGATAGTAACCCTGATGAAGTTAATTGTACTACATTACAAACGTGGATAAAAAATGCTGTCTATGGAACTACTGAAAGCATCAGCCATAGAAGTAAATGTATTACAGTTGACTATAAAGCGGATTACAATATAGACTTACCTGTGTATCTATTTAAGAAAGATGATATTCATCCATACTTGGCTATTAAAAATGGCGATTGGAGAGAAGATGATCCTAAAGAAATGGTCTCTGCGTTCAATAATGAGAAAGATGAAAAGGGACAATTAATCAGAATTGTAAGGTATTTAAAAGCATGGTCAGATTTTAAAGGACAAAAAATGCCTTGTGGATTAGCAATGACGATTCTTGCAATGAACAATATCCAAACTAACGATAGAGATGACATTGCTTTGAAGTTCACACTTATAGAAATTGAGCGAACGTTGAAAAAAGAGTTTAAATGTCTCGTTCCCGCTACTCCTAATGATGACCTTTTTGACGAATACGATAATATTCGAAAAAATGATTTTTTGTCAAATCTAACTGACTTCATATCAGACGCAAAAAATGCTGTTAATGATGAGAAAAACAAGTTAAAAGCAAGCAATTTATGGCAAAAACACCTTGGCTATAAATATTTCCCTGATGGCGAAGATAAAGATGAGGAAAAAGTCGCTGCTAGAACAATTGCTCCAGTAGTTGGGACATCAAAACCATATCATGATTGATAGTTACAAATTATTCGAAAGTCAAATATTGGATGCATGCAGAATTTATAAACACTTACGAATAAGAGTAAATGATGGCAAACAATATTTAGTAGGGAGTATTGATGTTTACAACGTCGATAAAATATTTGTTAGTAGTTTTTTAGTTGAAATTCACTGGAACGAAGGGTTTCCATATCGATTTCCAACTCTTTATGAGGTGGGAGGTGATATTCCCGTTAATGCTGATTGGCATAAGTATACTGATAATTCATGTTGTCTCACTGTTGAACCAGATGAAATCGAAAAATGTGCTCGAGGCATTACTGTATTAAAATTCATTGAGCAGATTGTATTACCATATTTAGCTAATCAATTATATAGAAAGACCGAAGGACACTTTTTTGACGAATACCCACATGGAAGTCTTGGTCTTATAAGATATTATACTGAATTAATGGGTACCTCAGATTCGAAAAAATGGATTGAATATCTTGAATATGCCTTCGGAAAAAAGAAATTGAGTATTGGTCGTAATGAAACTTGTATATGTGGTAATGGAAAGAAATTCAAAAAATGCCATAATAAAGTTTTTGAAAGATTAAGAATTATCGGATTAGGCAATATCATAAGAAACATAAAATCAATTACTTAATGAGCAGAAAACTATTTATAGGGTCATCTTCTGAAGCAATTAAGTTTGCACAGATTGTTAAAAAAGTACTAGATAGTCATTTTGATGTAACTATCTGGGATGAGAAAGTATTTAAATCTTCAGTATTTAAAATTAACCAAAACTATTTGACGGCATTACTCAAGGCTTCACTAGAGTATGACTTTGGGATTTTAATAGGCAGTAAAGATGATCTGATTCAATGTAGAGGAAGTGAATTTCTTCAGCCACGAGACAATGTGCTTTTTGAACTTGGCTTGTTTACTGGACGACTAGGGATATCAAAATGTGCATTTCTTGTTGAAAATGGCGCAAAGACATTATCAGATTTAAGCGGAGTAACATTAGCCAATTTTGAAACCAATGATGAAAGTTCACTTATACATGCGACTGAGCGTATAAGAGAATTATTTCTGTCAAATATGGATCATGAAATCAACTTTTTCCCGTCCACTACACTAGCTAACGTTTACTTTGAAAATTACATTTATCCTACATGCAAACATATTATTACAAAGGGTGGGTATCTGATGAATTTTAAGAAGTACAATACATGTGAAATAAAAGTTATAATACCAGACAGAATAACGGAGGATATTAATCTACAATTTGAAAAATTAAAAAAGAAATTCAAAACAAAAAATGACAAATTCCATTATGAGGGGAGGCCAAGAAACATCACTATTGAAACACAGGTAAAAAATAAAAAACTCGTAATAATTGACTTCCCAACAATATTATCAGGAATAAATTATGCAATTAACCAGCACTTGCCAACTGAGTTTAATAAAAAGGATTCAGATTATATGATGATTCTAAACCGCGAACTTGTACGTTTTGTTGCGACATTAGATGAAAGGATCAAAGCAAATGAATTTGATAAACTAGTTGTAATACAGAAAGAATCGGAATTATAGTCTATTACTATTCTGTACACTACATCCTTCAATCCATCGATATATAAAGAATGATAACTTTCTGCATCGGAAAGTAACCCCTCCCCTATTTTAAAGGCTTTAGCAGCTAAAATGTCTTATTGATAAGCGTTTTAGCTGTTCTTGTTATGCCTTTGTTCTCCGTTTGCAGAAACAGCAAGCCGATTAAGATTATCTCGATGAAATAAATCGAGGATGATTTTGTTTAGTTGCGAGAAAGTATTATATTCGTATTTAGATATTATAATATCCCAAAAAAGCTATTATACAAATTAAAAGATACAATAGTATGCAATTCTTTTATAATTTTGACATAGATACGCCTAAAGAGTTATTAGCGATTCTTGCTCAGAATTTGCAAAAGCGCAGGCTTGAAAAGGGGCTCTCACGAGAAGCACTCGCTGAACTCAGTGGTATCCCCACCCCTACGATTGCCAAATTTGAGCAAAAGCATACTATAGCCCTAGCTTCCTATGTCGCTTTAGCAAAGGCACTAGGCTATTCCAAAGTCATAAAAGAACTTTTGTCTGAACCGATTTACCATACAATGGAAGAAATGGAGATCATTAACAAGAACAAAAACAGGAAGAAAGGTCGCAATGAAATTGGTAAATAAACTAACAGTAGCTTATCACAACCGAACAGTTGGAGCGCTAAGTATGACACCCGACAATCGATTTTGTGCGTTCCAATACGATAAAGATTGGTTGGCTTCCGGTTTTTCCATATCCCCGCTCGATCTTCCTTTAAAATCAGATCTTTTTATTGCTAAAGCAGAGCCGTTTTGGGGAAACTTCGGCATATTCGAGGACAGTTTGCCCGATGGCTATGGGCGTTATTTACTTAACCGATTGCTAAAAAAACAAGGAATCGACGATACAGGGTTATCACCTATTCAAAGACTGAGTATGGTAGGATGTTCCGGCATGGGGGCTTTGTGTTACATTCCTGAAACATCTGTTGGCGAAAAGAAATCTCTTCCCGAATTGGACACCCTTCAACAAATGGCGTTAGACGTACTTTCAGAAAAGTCTGATAAAGACGAAGAGGTTCTTTATTTTAATAGCGGTAATTCAGGAGGATGTCGCCCGAAATGTTTATGGCAGGATGCAGAGGGCTCTTGGTTGGTGAAATTCCGACACACCTACGACCCTAAAGATATGGGGAAAATGGAATACCACTATAATGAAATGGCTCGCAGGTGCGGAATCACGGTCCCCGACTTCAAACTAATGGAAGCCAACTATTTTGCCACAAAACGTTTTGATATTGAAAATGGCGACAGGCTGCATATCGCCACCGCTGGTGCACTTTTGAATGAATCGATATTACAACCCAAATTGGAATATAATACATTGCTCCACTTGACAGGCTTTCTGACACAAGACCCTAAACAGGTAGATGAAATGTTCCGTCGTATGGTTTTCAATGTATTGACCAACAACAAGGACGACCATGCCAAAAACTTCAGTTTTGTATGCAAAGAGGGCGTTTGGTCATTGGCTCCGGCTTATGATTTAACCCTGTGCAGCAACGGATATAATGGAGAACACGCAACATCTGTTAATAACCACGGTAATCCAACCATCGAAGATATGCTTGTTGTGGGGGGAAATATTCGCATTCCTCGAAAGAAAGGACTGGATATCATTCTGCATATCGCAAAAGAGTGTTCTGACATCTTATCGAAAGATTATGTATCAGCGATCAAGAAACGGGGGCTATAATTGAACCATCAACTTTCGTTCTCGTTCAAGGCCGATGTTCTTATCCATATTCCTATAGGCAGACAGCACCCAATCAACAAGGGATAAGATAAGCTGCCACGATATGACAGACCAAGCCGAGTAAGACGAACACGTGAAATATCGCGTGTACAAACTCACGTTTGGCCAATGCATAGAAAAACGAACCAGCAATATAAAATAGACCACCAGCTAGCAGCCAATACAAAACAGAGAGGCAATCTGTTGACAAAGCGACGTGTATCAGGGGCTTGACAGCAATGAACAGGCATAGCCCCATAAGCACAAAAGAAGCCGTTTTGAGATTATTATTCGCCTTCAACTCACCAAAATTCAACCATATACCAATGAAGGCAAAAAGCCAGATAAAGGTGAAAAGACCAAAGCCCCACAAACCTTCATTTCGCAACAATATCAAGGTAAGAGGCGAATAGCTGGCGGCAATAAGTACATAAATATTACCATGGTCAAAATGACGCAAAACGGCCTTAAGTTCAGGCTTTTGTACATAGTGGTAAATAGTGGACGACAGCATGCACGCCAACATACCGAACCCGTATATGGAATACGCAACGATGGCCCACCCATTGTCAGCAGCAATAGCCTTCTGCAAAAGCACGACAGTAGCAACAGCGGCAATAACTACGCCAAAAGCATGAGTCAGGTAATTCGCCTTTTCTTCACGTTGGCTATAATACTTCAATTTGGACATAATCTCCTATTCAAATCACCATCAATGTTCATGTTGAGTCACAAACCGAACTACTTTCGCCGGTTGCTTTTAGCCTTGCTTGTGCATTCTTTAAGGCTTCTGGATAAAACAGCCGCTCTTTTCACAGGAGCAAATGTAGCTATTTTTTTGAATCCGTTAATTCTTCAGTATCTTTTTCATACGGGTCACGACATTTTGCTCATTGGTTACTTGAATGCTCAGTAAATAGACACCGGCAGGCAAATCATTTTCATTCAGTTTCAACAGATGAGCACCTTGCGACAGGCTTCCAAAAGAATGCTGACGAATAGTTCTTCCAAAAAGGTCAACAATGGAGGCATTCACCGTGGAGGCATTATTCAAGACCAACTTCATTTGTAATTCATCTTTTGCAGGATTGGAAGAAAGGCTCCAGTCAAAGGATTCGGCACCAACTTCGGCAAGCACAGTCCCAGAAACGGGCATCAGATAACCACCACCAACAAGGGAATACGTCAGACCTCCCAAGGCGGCGTTGGTGCTTTCAGTGTAATAAATATGGTAGCCGTTTCCGGTGATGTTGGCAACACTGGTACCGGAAATGCCGGGATTGGAGATCAGGCCATTGATGTAAGAATTGGCTGTCAGGGTCCAGGTGCTGGTGGCATCAAGCGTCAGGGCTACCAGCTTGGCGGTATTGGCGTTGTTGATGGCACCGGTCAGAGTAGCACCAGTCAGAATGTTGACGGAAGCATTGCTGTAACTGTCTGCCACGATGTTGCCAGAATAAGTGGTACTGCCGTTGAGGTAAAGGTTTCCGGTAGCACCATTCGTTGACCAGCGGGTGTTGTAATCCACTTTCATCAGTATGCCGGAAGCGATAGTGGTGGAAACGCCGTTCAGAGTGATATTTCCGGTGGAGTTGGTCACTACCTCAAACAGAGGAGCATTCGATTCGGTTGACTGCAGGCTGCCTCCAATCATGTTGAAAGTGCCAATTTTGCCAGTAGCATCGCCGGAACCACTTTGCAAAATCAAAATGCCCCGGCTGGAAGAACCGCTTGTCAGGGTGCAATTATTGGTTATGGTCATAGAATTGGATCCTTCCACCACGGCTATTTCTCCCTTAGTGGAACCGCCTGTGATACCGCTTGCTGAAACAGTGCCAGTGCTGTACAACACTGCTGCGTCGGTGCCAGATACATTGAATGAGCCACCCGTCACCGTGACAGTACCGCCTCCTCTGTCGGTGGCAATCACAGAGCTATTGGCTCCTGAAGTCGTGGCGGTGAGGTTTGTGGCATTGATGGTACCGCCGTTTGTGGCATGAATACCTCTCGAATATTGACCGGTACACGTGATAGTCACATCCGAAACATTGACCGAACCACCGTAGGCAACAATGGCATTGGCACCACTCGCCGAAGTGGATATGGTTCCTCCCGTCATATTTATGGTGGAGGAGCTTCCACTCGACAGCACAGCTGCATTCAACCCATAAAAGCTACTGTTATCGGAACTGGACGTGTTACCCGACTTGGTCACGGAGCACGTATTCATGGTAAAAGTGCCACCCGTCACTTTCACGGCAGACAGGTCTGCGGTGGTGCTGGCATAAGTTTGTCCGGTCACGGTGTTTGTTCCGGTACTCTGCGAATAGGTTTGGGCAGTCAGCTTGATAGAGAAAACCATGCACACAGCCATGGCCATGATGCGAGTCTGAAGGGATGCATACTTTTTCATGGAACGCTGGTTTTAAATTGTTAAATTAAAATCGTCACTTATTCTGCATTTTCCAAATTAGATAGGCCAACCTATGGTTTTTATAGGTAAAAAATATCTTATACAAGTAAATATAAAATGTTTTTTGTTTTCCATATTTATTTTAATTGCGATATTTGTCGGCAAAGAAAATTTATCCATCAGATTATGAAAAAAGCATTCATCGCAACTGCGTTCCTCGTATTCGCTTTCAACGGTACAGCGCAAAAACAAGTGGTCAGGGTTGAATCTCAGGCTCAGGAAATCAAGGAAGAGGTTCAAGTCCTTAAAAGAAAGGTTGCTATAGCCCGCTTTTCGAATGAAACCCAATATGCTAAAGGCCTATTTTACGACAAAGACAACGACCCCATCGGCAAGCAAGCTATCGATATTCTTACCGCCAAGCTTTCCCCCACCAATAAGTTTATCTTGCTGTAACGACTGGACATGGCGAGAATTGT
>DBTL01000173.1 GCA_002307035.1 Bacteroides sp. UBA1317 | reverse complement strand
CGTTCTCTTTATGCTCCGGATAGGATACCATTCAGTCGGTTATAATCATATTTGTATTCAATTCTCTTGTTCTCTTTTGCCAGATTGGCAGTCTGTTTATAAAGAAGCAAGGGCCATCAGCTCGCACCATTCCACCATAGGGAAAGACGAGAGGGACGAGGTCAAGCCAACCATAGATGTGGTAAGGAAGCTCGCACAAGTGCTCGACACAACCGTCAGCTACCTCATGGGAGAAACAAAAAGCTAGGACGTGCTCAAGGATCCCCTCATGCTCAAGCGAATGGCGGAGATAGAGAACCTGCCGCAAAAAGACAGGGAATGCCTACTGCTCACCGTCGACAACTTCATCAAGGCAACAAAAATCAACCATCTATAAACGCAACAAAGCCCGGTCAATGCCGGGCTTTAATGTTAGTTACCATAAATTACAGGTATAATTTTGTTGTCTTGGTATCTGTAATAATAAAAATACGGATCAAAAAAAGAAGGTGGATATCCTTTTCCATCTTTCATTATTGAATACTGATTTTCAGGGAAATAAATATACTCAAAATATTTCTTTTCATTGGTTGGAATCAAGAATTCATAAAAAGTTGATTCAAATTCATATTTATTAGAAGTCGTTGATAATACGATTATTGGCCTATCTTTTCCGTTATCAATATAACCAACAATCCTCCTATTGCTTTTGTAAATATACATCTCTGAAACTTCTTCCTTTTCAGTGGATGTAAAACAGAATTCGGGCTTCGAATCATATACACTTAATACTAGGACTATGACACTTTCTTTCTGCTTTAATATATGTGTGCTATCTTTTATTCCGCGTATAAGTGAATCCAATTGACTATTTACAACTTTAAAATTCTGCAAAGTAAACCCACAACGCTTTGACTCTACTTTGCAACTTGTAAAATTCATTGTGGACAGTAAGACAATGAAAAATTGGAATATCTTATCTCTTACTTTTCTTTTCATACTTATAGATATTTATATTGTTATAATAAATATACCTTCTTTTTGGCACATCATAGACTCTGTAATTTATGCTATTTTCGGGATGATATTTATTCATGTAATTAACTAAATCCCTATCACCACTATCCATCTGACCTGGCACATAACCTGAAGGTGGACCTCCTCCAGGATGGCTATGAGTCAATCGAGTTACATTCAAACCATCACTTAATAGTTTATTAGCAATTAATGAACCAACACTTTCTTCATTAGCTTTGTAAGATGTTGAAATAACATTGCCAGTCTCTTTTGAATTGTTATATTCTGTTCGACTAAATTCAGCCCCAGTATTTTCTGACAAGAATTCATGAACTGTCCCTGCTACTTTGTCATTAGAGACATTAAAATATTCACCTTTATCATTCTCCAGCTTATTGATTTCGCCAATTGAACCAGCAGGCATAACCAGAGTCTTATTTTTATTATCGACGGCAATTAATTTATCATCCTTATCTTTTCCGCCAAAGAATTTTTTCACAGCATCCCATGTTGGATGAGCTTTGTTTACATGCCCATCCGACGTGACATTATAATCGGTTAATCCTTCTGGATCCACCATATTTATCGGATTATTATGACAGTAAACGTAAGGCGATAATTCTGGATATTTTTCCGCCAACGGATCCACACTCAACCAAACCCCTTCTCTTGGCGCCAAGCACCTCGCTCCATAACAATACAGCCCCGTTTCTTCGTCCAACTCTTTGGCATTGAATTTGTATGGGGTTTTCCAGGTCGAGTTGCGCTCTTCGATGAAGACTTCGCCGAAAGGAACGTACTCGATGTGTTGCACGATGGCGCCGTCGAAATTAGTAATAAGACTTGAACTACCCAAATGATCGGAGTGATAAAAATAACGAAGGTCGCTTGGGGTAGTGGTGGCAGAACTGTACAAGGCTTTCGTGTTGCTGGTACCTTTGTATATGACACCCAACGATGCGTAACGGGCCTTGATACTGCCCTTTCCTAAACTATTATCTGGACTAGTCTTTGTTTAATAAATAATCTGTATCAATTGTTATTGATGCCAAGGTATCCCCTGTAAAGTTGTAATAATGCCAGACTCCAACAATATCCCATCTTAATCTTACAACCGCTATATCAAGCAAGTTACAATGTATTGTAGAACCTATTAATTTTGAAAAAAACTCTTTTTTAGTCATTTCAATATGCACCCCTTTTGACAAAATGATATCTTTATCATAAATCTTGGCTGATACAATCTGAAATCGTTTGACCTGATCATAAGATCCTTCCAAAAGAGCAAATTTGAGATAACTATTCCCAATAAAAAATCTATTCAGTTTAATCTGATCATTTGAACCATAATTAGAAAACTCTTCCTTATATCCAAAACCTTTGAATCGAGACATTAGATTGCTTAACTTGTTGTATTTTCCGAAAGGGAAATCCAGAAACACATCTTCAGAAAATATTTCCAATGTATCATTATTAACTTTCCATTCATCAAAAGCCAATGTATCCATTGAATACTTTGTATTGTCAATCACTTTTAGTTTACTATCATCTACTTTAGTTATCTGGTTATTGTTAGCCTGTTGACTTCTAGAAGTACAGCATACAGAGCAAAAAACAGTGAAAAAAGCAAATATTGACCTTATTTTCAGATATTTCATCACAAATGAATTTATTAGTTATCGTAATGGGTTTATTGTTATTGGCTTCTGCTCAACATTAATCAATGGTATTCTAATATCAGATTGTATTTTTTGTCCAATTACAGTTACAGGGTCTAATGTTTTCCCAAAATATATTTTATTATCAACAACAGGTTGCTGAATTCCGTTATTTTGCATTTTCCCATCTGGAGTTTCCTTTACAGGATGATAATAACCATAGAATTGACCACCACTCAATTTTTCTGGAGTAACTGATTGAAATTCCTTTGAGGATTTTCCAACTCCTCTAGCCATAACAACATCTATTTTCCCATTTTCATGAACTCCAGTAACGACAGCAACATGTCCTTTCCAAACCGCTATATCACCAACTATCGCAGTTTTTGAATGTACAAATTTATCCTGATTATCCAGAAAATATTTCATTGCAGAGCTCGAAAACCCTGTTCCAGGTCTAATTATATGATCAGCCACCATCACTCTACTTGCTAGCTCTGAGCAATCCATGTATGCCAATGCTCCACTAGAGTTACCTGTACGTAACCCCCCATACTCTTGCAGATAAGGAACTCCTACCATATTTCTAGCTGCCACAACACGATCTCTTGCGCCTCTACCATCAGGATCAGTAAATCTAATAGGATTATCATGTACGTAAACATACGAACTCCAGCCCGGATACTTTTCCGCCAACGGATCCACCCCCAACCAAACACTAATCCTCGGATCCATGTACCTCGCTCCATAATAGTACAGCCCCGTTTCTTCGTCCAACTCTTTGGCATTGAATTTGTATGGGGTTTTCCAGGTCGAGTTGCGCTCTTCGATGAAGACTTCGCCGAAGGGAACGTACTCGATGTGTTGCACGATGGCACCGTCGAAATTAGTAATAAGACTTGAACTGCCCAAATGATCGGAGTGATAAAAATAACGAAGGTCGCTTGGGGTGGTGGTGGCAGAGCTATACAAGGCTTTCGTGTTGCTGGTGCCTTTGTATATGACACCCAACGATGCGTAACGGGCCTTGATGCTACCCGTGAGGGAATCGTATTTGGCGCTGTAGCTGCCTGTGCCGGCGTAGGCCGTCTCCTTCTCCGCCAAAAGTGGATTGATTGTTTTGGCATAGCTGCAAAGTTTCGATACAATCCGCTGACTGCCAATATAGAAGTGTTTGCTGCATTGGCCTCCATTGGAAATCACCACGTACGGGTTCACGTAGGCCGTGAAGTTGGTCGTGCCCGTGCGGGCGCCGCTCAACACGCCATTCACGAAGATGCCCTCGCCATCGCCGGAGGACTTCACAGTACGTTCGCCGGCTGCGTCGTACCAGTAATTGCTCACATAGCCGTTGTCGCTCAGGGCAAGGAGGCGGTTTTCCTCGTCCCAGAGGAGTTTGCGCTCGTTGCTCTTCAGCGGTTTGCCTGCGGCCGTGCGCTGGACAGAGTTTACGCAAATCAGGTTGCCGTTGGCGTCGTAGCTGTAGGTCTGGCCTTTACGGATGGAATCGATGGTTGCGGTTCCTTCGGTGCGATAGCTCTTGTCGGCGATGGTGCTGATCTGCTGAGGATTGCTGGCGTAGGCATACGTCAGGTCGTAGCCGGCCTTCAGGGACCCGGTGAACTGGACGTTGTTTTGCACAATCTCCTGTTTCTTGCTGGTGATGTTGTGCAGGTTGTCGTAGCCCATAGCCAGGGTGTAGGAGGCTGTTTTATTGTCGCTGCCCGTGTAGGAACCCGAGGCGGAGGTGAGGCGGTACAAACCGTCGTAGCGGTAGGTATGATTCATCCGACCACCGAGACCGGATATGGGCATATCGGTGTTCTTCACACTCAGCACGTTGTTCACATGGTCATAGGCATAAGCATTGTTCATCAACTGCTTGCCAATCTTCGTGCTTTGTACGCCCAGATTGCTCAGGTTGCGGGTTTTCGCATCGTAGGTGTAGTTGGTCTCAGTTCCATTACCATACTTCATATAGGTGCGTTGCTCAAACTCATCGTAGCCAAGATCACTCACATAAAGGTGTACAGTTCTGCCTTTTGCTCCTTTCAAGCAGGAAAGCAGTCCAGCAGTATTGTAACTGTAGGTGAGCTTTTCACCGTCGGGATAAGTCATGGTCTGCACGCGGTTCCAGCTGTCGTAGGTCCACTGGGTCACATACGAGGCCACCGCCTGGTTGGGGATGACCAATGTGCGACGCACTTCAGTGACTTCCCCCATCTTGCCATACTTGAATTCCTGACCGCCGCTGCCGTCAATCTGAAGAACAAGGCGACCAGCACGGTTATCCGTTGCACCGGATTCGCCATATTGATAGATCACATCGTTCTCTTTATGCTCCGGATAGGA